>NZ_JBFAIP010000006.1:0-222146 GCF_040654775.1 Streptomyces sp. NPDC050636 | reverse complement strand
CCGGAGGGCTGTCACCGCACCCGACAAAACCACGCCCGCCGCAGGCGCAACGGCGACAAACCCCAACGGCGGGACAGCCAGAAACGGCCTGGGCAAAGCGCAGCGGACCCGCAACGGCGAGACACCCCCACGGCGGGAAAGCCGAAAACGCGGCCCAGGCAAAGCGCAGCGACTAGCGCCGAGCAATGTCCTCGTAGCCGACGATCTCCTGCGGGTTGCGCGCCGCAGGCCCCACGTACCGGGCCGACGGCCGGACCAGTCGGCCCGTCCGCTTCTGCTCCAGGATGTGCGCGCTCCAGCCGGCCGTACGGGCACAGGTGAACATCGACGTGAACATGTGCGCCGGGACCTCCGCGAAGTCCAGGACGATGGCCGCCCAGAACTCGACGTTGGTGGCCAGCACCCGGTCCGGGCGGCGGCTGTGCAGCTCGTCCAGCGCGGCCTTCTCCAGCGCCTCGGCGACCTCGAAACGCGGGGCGCCCAGTTCCTTCGCGGTCCGTCGCAGCACCCGCGCCCGCGGGTCCTCGGCGCGGTAGACGCGGTGGCCGAAGCCCATCAGCCGCTCGCCCTTGTCCAGCGCCTGCCGGACATAGGCGGACGCGTCGCCGGTCCGCTCGATCTCCTCGATCATGCCGAGGACGCGGGAGGGCGCGCCGCCGTGCAGCGGGCCCGACATCGCGCCGACCGCGCCGGACAGCGCGGCCGCCACATCGGCGCCGGTGGAGGCGATGACGCGCGCCGTGAACGTGGAGGCGTTCATGCCGTGCTCGGCGGCCGAGGTCCAGTAGGCGTCGACGGCCTTGACGTGCTTGGGGTCGGGCTCTCCGCGCCAGCGCTTCATGAAGCGCTCCACCACGGTCTCCGCCTTGTCGATCTCCCTCTGCGGGACCATCGGCAGGCCCTGCCCGCGGGCCGACTGCGCGACGTACGACAGCGCCATGACGGCGGCGCGGGCGAGGTTGTCGCGGGCCGTCTGCTCGTCGATGTCCAGCAGCGGTTTCAGGCCCCATACGGGCGCGAGCATGGCGAGCGCGGACTGGACGTCGACCCGGATGTCACCGGAGTGCACCGGGATGGGGAACGGCTCGGCGGGCGGCAGGCCGGGGTTGAACGCCCCGTCGACCAGCAGGCCCCAGACGTTCCCGAAGGACACCTGGCCGACGAGATCTTCGATGTCGACCCCGCGGTAGCGGAGCGCGCCGCCTTCCTTGTCCGGTTCGGCGATCTCCGTCTCGAACGCGACGATTCCCTCGAGTCCGGGTACGAAGTCGGACATCATTCGGCTCCTCATGCTGGGGACGGCATACGGCCGGTGACCGGAATGCCGTGCGGTCGAGTCTGGTGTGCGGCGTCGGTGCGGTTACGCGGCTGCGCCGGGCAGCTCGCGGTCCGTACCGGTCACCCCGGGTGATGCCCCGCCAGGGCATGGGTCACGCGACAGTTCCTCCCGCAGTGGGTCGGGCCGCGGGGCGGGCACTGTGCGAAGTGGTGCGTCCCTGAAGTCGTGAGTCCCTTCAGGCCGGACACGATAGCCCCCGATGTCCGGAGGTCACAGTGGGTGTGTCCATGATTTTGGCGGGTTCGTCAGCTGCGAGGAAGGGTGAGATCCGGCACACGGGGCGATTCGTTGACGAGAGGGTTACGGCCGGTCGACGGGGGGCAGACTTCCAGCCTTCCCGGCTGCCTCCGGCGGGCCCGATGCTGCAAGATGAGGCCGTGCACCCCGCCGACGCGCCCTCTCCCGATGCCCACGACGCTCCCGACCCTTCCTCCATGCGTGCGCACTATCGCGCCGAGGGGCTCGCCGAGTCCGATCTGCCGGTGAGCCCGTACGACCAGTTCGCGCTCTGGTTCAAGGAAGCGGCCGTGGCCGGTCTGCACGAACCCAACGCGATGGTCGTCTCGACCGCGGACGCCGCCGGCCGGCCCAGCTCAAGGACTGTGCTCCTCAAGGCGTTCGACACCCGCGGCTTCGTCTTCTTCACCAACTACACCAGCCGCAAAGGCCGCGAATTGGCCGAAAATCCCTATGTCTCGTTGCTGTTCCCGTGGCACCCACTCGCCCGCCAGGTCATCGTGACCGGCACCGCGGAACGTATCGGCCGGGACGAGACCGCGGCCTACTTCCGCACCCGCCCGCACGGCTCCCAATTGGGCGCCTGGGCCAGTGACCAGTCCTCGACGGTCGCCTCGCGCGCGGAACTGGAGCGCGCCTACGAGCAATTGGCGGACCGCTACCCGGAGGGCGAGCAGGTTCCGGCGCCGCCGCACTGGGGCGGCTACCGGGTCACCCCCGAGGCGCTGGAGTTCTGGCAGGGGCGCCACAACCGGCTGCACGACCGGCTGCGGTACGTACGCGAGGAGGGGCGCGGCGGCCGTCCGGCCGGCGGCTGGCGGGTGGAGCGGCTGGCGCCCTGAGGCGGGTGGACGGCGCGGCCCCGGCGATGCGTACACACGCAGACGACCCGCGGGCTGCTCCCCCGCGCTCGGTGGCGCGAAGGGCCGGTCGGACGAACCGGCAGCCCGCGGGTCGGGTGACTGCTTGGGATTGGCCGGCTGCGCATCTGCAGTATGCGCTGGTCCGGCGCTGCAACTCGGTGAAGCGACGGGCCGCTAGCCCGCAGCCACCTCACGCGTCCGGTGCGAAATCATTGGCCGAACCACCTCCCTTCTCGTGTGCCCCACACATTAGGAATGCGTCCGGACCCGCACAACCGATTTTCCCGGGAGCAACGATTTCCGGGAATCGGCTGTGTGGTGGGTCACGTTCCAGTTGAATATCCGGGGTGCGGCACGTGCGGCCGTGTTCGTAAGGGGTGCCAGTGACTGCTTCGTCAGCGTCTTCTGCCTCATCAGCCTCGGCGCTTTCGCCCGCCGGCCCGGAAGGTGACCCGGACCGGCCACCGGACAGCGACGACTCCGGTCTGCTCGCGGCGCTCCTGGACGGCATGGATGCCGCCCTGGTCGCCTTCGGGGCGGACGGCGCGGTCACCCACTGGAACCACGAGGCCGCACGCGTCCTGGGCTGGACGGCCGAAGAAGCCGTCGGCCGTACGGGCCTGGCCGGCTGGGCGGCCCGCACGGCGGACGCCGACGACATCGAGGCGGTGCTCACGGCCGCGATGCGCTCCCCGGGCCGTCAGGTGCATGAATTCGCGCTGCTGACCAAGGACGGCCGCCGGGTCCTCGTCCGTACCCAGTCCTCCGCGGTCCGCTGCCCCGACGGCCGGGTCGCCGGCGTGTACTGCGCCTTCAGCGAGGCGCATGCGCAGATCGATCTGGAGCGGTCCATCGCCCTGAGCGAGGCGCTCTTCGAGGACGCGTCGTGGGGCGTGTTGCTGGTCGACGCGGATCTGCGGCCCGCGGTCGTCAACGCGTACGCCGCCCGCACCCTCGGCGTCGGGCGTACCGCCCTGCTGGGGCGCCCGCTGGGCGACCTCCTGGCGCAGGGCGCGGAGGAGGTGGAGGCCGCGCTGCAGCATGTCCTCGGCGAGGGCGCGCCGCCGGCCGTCGCCGAGATGTGGGTGGCGCTGCGGTCCGAGGACGGTGAACTGCCCCGCCGGTGCTGGCGCAGCGGCTTCGTCCGGCTGGCCTCGCCGCTGGCGGAGGAGCCGGTGCCGTTGGGCGTCGCCTGGCTGTTCCAGGACGTGACGGATGCCAAGCGGGCCGAGCAGGAGAACTCCCTGCTGCGGTTCCGCTCCCACCAGTTGCACCGCGCGGGGCGCGCGGCCGCGGAGTGCCAGGACCCGGCCGAGGCCGCGGCCGTGCACCTCGATTTCGCCCTGGCGGGGTTCGCCGATCACGGTCTGGTCGACCTGGTCGCGACGCCCGCGGCGGCGCCGTACGGGGCGGTGCGGGAGGGGGAGGCCGAGGCGGCCTGGGACGCGGACGCGGGTGCCGGGGCGCCGCGGCTGGTGCGGGCGTTGGCCTCGCCCGCCGGTTCGCCCGGCCCGTCGGAGGCGGTTCCGGCGACCGGCCTCCCGGTGGCGTACGCGCCGGGGCATCCGGCGGCGCAGGCGTATGAGCGCCGCGGGTCGGTGCGGACGAGCGCGGGGCCCGTATTGGCCGAGGGGTGGGCGGCGGCCCGTAAGTGGCCGGACGGCACGGTGCACGGGCTGTGCGTGGTGCTGCGCAGCCGCGGCCGGACACTCGGGGTCGCGACGTTTCTGCGGGCGCCCTCGCGGCGCCCCTTCGACCGAGCGGACGCGGCGTACGCGGAGGACGTCGCGGGTCGGATCGCCGCGGCGCTGGACCTCGCGGGAGCGGGGGCGGGCTGAGCGCCGGGGGAGATGCGGCCCCGGGGGCCGCCCCGCTCCTCCCCCTGCCGACCCCTACTGCCGGTAGAAGATCCGGTCCGCGTACTCGCGCATCACCCGGCCGTTCCAGTCGTGCCCGCCGTCCACGTTCCCGGAGCGCAGCAGCGGCGGGTCGATCCCCCGCTCGGCCAGCGCGCCCGCCGCCGTCGCCACCACGGCCTGCATGATCGCGCTGGTGACGACCGTGGAGGCGGGGGCGAACGGCGCGTCGATGCCGGGCAGTGTCAGCTCCGCGTCGCCGACCGGGATCCGGCTGTCCAGGACGATGTCGCAGTGGTCCTTGAGGTACGTCCCCGAGGCGTGCCGGGACTTGGTCGCGTCGGCGTAGGCCACCGACGTCAGGCCGATGACCTTGATGCCGAGCGCCCGTGCGTTCATCGCCATCTCGACGGGCAGCGCATTGCGCCCGGAGAGCGAGATGATCACCAGCACATCGCCCGGCTCCAGCGGACTGGTGTCCAGCACGGCCCCGGCCAGCCCGTCCACCCGCTCCAGCGCGCTGCCGAGGGTCGCGGGCCGTACGTCCACGCCCACGACCCCGGGCACGGACAGCAGGTTCATGATCGCCAGGCCGCCGGCGCGGTAGACGGTGTCCTGCGCGGGGAGCGAGGAGTGGCCGGCGCCGAAGGAGAAGACCCGGCCGCCCGCCTCGACGGTGTCGGCGATCAGGCGTCCCGCCTCGGTGATCCGGCCGCCCTCTTGGTCGCGCACCTGCCGGAGCAGGTCGATCGCGGCGTCGAAGTACTGCCCGGCCAGGCGGTCGCTCGGGTTGCTCCGGTCGCTCGCGTGGCTCCCGTCGCTGTCAACCATGGGTGTGGGGCCCCTCTCGTCTTGTCGAGTGTCGTCGGCCGTCGCGAAATCCCGTGAAATCGCGGGGAATCCCGTCGGCGCCCGTCGGATCCATCGACGTCTCATCGGCATCGTTGCGGTGTCCGCGCGCCGCTCACCCAGGCGGAATCCGCCGGGCGGGCGGTCGTGGCGCGGATCACGTTGCGGTCTGGACCAGTGCCGTGTCAATACAGGCGCGACGTCCGGTGAGCGGACGAGTAGCCACCGTTGTCAGCGGGATGCGTCAGAATTGAGTCCAGGGCCACCGCACGACACATCGAGGGGCACGCATGTCCGGACTGATCGACACCACGGAGATGTATCTCCGCACCGTCCTCGAATTGGAAGAGGAGGGTGTGGTGCCCATGCGCGCCCGCATCGCGGAGCGGCTCGAACAGAGCGGCCCGACGGTCAGCCAGACCGTGGCGCGTATGGAGCGAGACGGCCTGCTGACGGTCGCGGGTGACCGGCATCTGGAGCTGACGGAAGAGGGCCGCCGACTGGCGACACGCGTGATGCGCAAGCACCGCCTCGCCGAGTGCCTGCTCGTCGACGTCATCGGGCTGGAGTGGGAGCAGGTGCACGCCGAGGCGTGCCGCTGGGAGCATGTGATGAGCGAGGCGGTCGAGCGCCGCGTCGTGGAGCTGCTGCGGCATCCGACGGAGTCGCCGTACGGCAACCCGATCCCGGGGCTGGAGGAGCTCGGCGAGTCGTCCGAGGCCGACCCGTTCCTGGACACCGGCATGGTGAGCCTGATGGATCTGGACGCCGGGGCCGACGGCAAGACGGTCGTGGTGCGTCGCATCGGCGAGCCGATCCAGGCCGACGCGCAGCTGATGTACACGCTGCGGCGGGCCGGGGTGCAGCCGGGCGCGGTGGTGAGCGTGACGGAGTCGCCGGCCGGGGTGCTGGTCGGCAGCAGCGGTGAGGCCGCCGAACTGGACGCGGAGATCGCTTCGCACGTGTTCGTGGCCAAGCGGTAGCAAGGGGCGGTTGCCGCACGCGCCGGAGCAGGAGCCGGTGCCGTAGCGGCCGGGTGCCGATGCCGGTACCGCGCCGGTCGCGTTTCCGGCGCGGGGGCCGGTCCGGCGGCGGTTGTCCGGGGCGCGAGGCCGTCCGTTCGCTTCTCTTTCCTCCTTTCTTTACGTCTGCCTTCGTGAGCCCGTTGAGCTGCGCCGATGCGCCGTTCAGCGGGCTTCGCAACTGCGTGCGTGTTGAACGGTCTTGTGCGAATCGGTGCGATGCGGCCGGTCTCGTGCCACGCTTGCGCTGACGCATTGGCATATGTCGGCACGAGGTGGGGGCGCCCGCCGTCGGCTCTCCGGGGTGGGGAGGGGGCTTCGAATGCGTCCATGGCTGGCCCGGGACGTCAGGGCCCCGGCGCTGCGAGCAGCCGGGGCCCTGCCTCCCCATGTCCCCCCGCCAAGACCCGGAGCCCCGAGCTCCCAGGGTCTTTCCCCACGGGCCCCCTTCCCGGTAGGGCCCGCCTCCCGGCAGATGTCTCCCCGTGGGGAGCACGGCCAATCCTTGAGCGCCGTCACTCGAACGAGGGGTGTTGGGCGCGCTAACGGTGCGTTCGAATAGAGGTTCGATAGTGTGGGGCTGCTCAAGGGACGATTGGGGGTGCCAGGGCATATGGTGCGGCGCATCGATGTGACAGGGGCCGGCGGCATTCGGCTTGCTGCCTGGGAGTTCACCGACCCGCCCAAGATCGGTGGCGGACTGGAGGAGACCGAGCGGGGCTCGGGCGTGCTGCTGCTCCACGGCCTGATGGGGCGCGCGGCGCACTGGGCGGACACCGCGCGGTGGCTGAGCGCGCGATATCGCCCGGTCGGCCTGGACCAGCGCGGTCATGGCCGCAGCGAGAAGCCGGGCGACGGCCCGTACGACCGCGCGGCATACGTCGACGACGCGATCGCCGCCATCGAGCAGCTCGGCCTGGCCCCCGTCGCCCTCATCGGCCATGCCATGGGCGCCCTGACGGCGTGGCAGTTAGCGGCCCGCCGACCGGATCTGGTCAGTTCGCTGGTCATCTGCGATATGCGGGCATCGGCGCTCGGGGCGGCGTCGCAGCGCGAGTGGACCGAATGGTTCAGGTCGTGGCCGGTGCCGTTCGCGACGTTGGCGGATGTCCGCAGGTGGTTCGGAGAGGACGATCCGACGCTGGAGCGGCCCCGGCCGGCCCGTGGCGCGTTCTTCGCCGAGGTGATGGCCGAGCGGGCGGACGGCTGGCGGCCGGCCTTCTCGCGCCGGCAGATGCTCACGGCCCGGGAGACCTGGGTGCATGACGCGCACTGGGAGGAGCTCGGCCAGGTGCGGTGTCCGGCGCTCGTCGTCCGGGGGCTGGACGCCGAGTTGGGGCGTGCGGAGGCGCAGGAAATGGTCCGGGTGCTGCCGCAGGGGGCGTATGCGGAGATAGCCGATGCGGGGCACTTGCTGCCTTGGGAGCGGCCGGAGGAGTGGCGACGGGTGGTTGAGGGATTCTTGGGGGCGATGTTCTGAGGCGGGTCACCGGACCTGGGCCCGGTGACCCATCCATCAGGACGGCGGGCCTCCGCATCGTGCGGCTCATCGGACCGGTATGCCATGGAGGTTGTGGAAAACCGGCTTCGTTACGATGCACTGCCGTGGCGCGGTGATCGCGCGACTTGTGAGGGTGGTGCTTCGCGGCACGCCCGGTCTATGGGGAAGGCCCGAGATGGACCCGTTGCTTCAGGACGATCCGCAATCCCTTGGGTCGTATCGCCTGCTGGGCCGGATCGGCGCCGGCGGCATGGGGCGGGTGTATCTGGCGCGGTCGGCGGGCGGGCGCACGGTCGCGGTCAAGGTCGTCCGGCCGGATCTGGCGCAGGACACCGCGTTCCGCGGGCGGTTCCGGCAGGAGGTCGAGATAGCGCGGGCGGTATCCGGCCGCTATACGGCACCTGTTGTCGACGCCGACACGGACGCCGCGTTGCCCTGGCTCGCCACCGCGTTCGTCCTCGGGCCGTCGCTGACCGAGGTGGTCGACGAGCACGGGGCGCTGCCCGAACACAGCGTGCGTGCCCTGGGGGCCGGGTTGGCGGCCGCCCTCACCGAGATCCACTCCGTCGGTCTGGTGCACCGCGATCTCAAGCCGTCCAACGTGCTGTTGGCGGCCGACGGCCCGCGGGTGATCGACTTCGGCATCGCGCGGGCCGTCGACGGCGACCGGATGACCCAGACCGGCGTGGTCGTCGGCTCGCCGGGCTACATCCCGCCGGAGCAGGCGCTCGGGCAGCCGGTCGGCACGGCCGGCGATGTGTTCGCGCTCGGCGCCGTGCTCGCCTACGCCTCCACCGGCCGCACCGCGTACGCCGACACCACGCCGGCCGCCGTCCTCTACCAGGTCGTGCACGGCGAACCGGACCTCACCGGCGTGCCGGAGCATCTGCTCGGCCTGGTCACCGCCTGTCTCGATCGCGATCCGGGCCAACGCCCCACCCCTGCCCAGGTGTTGGAGACGCTGGCGCCGAAGGGGACGGGCGAGGTCTTCACCAACTGGCTCCCGGGCGCGGTCTCCTCGACCATCGCCACGCACGCCGCACGCATCCTCGATCTGGAAACCCCGGAGCACGGCACGCCGGCGCCGGACTCGGTGAACTCCGGCGCGCCCGGCGGGCAGCAGGGGACGCCCACGCCGCCCGGCGGGGCTCCGGCCGGGTTCGGTTCCGCGCCGACGTATGTCCTCGGTGGGGCGTCGAATCCCGGTGCGCCGACGGCCTCCGGTGGCGCGCCCACGGTCGCCGACACACCCGCCGGCGCTACGGCCGCCGCGCCTGCCGTGCCCTCCCGGCGTCGGTTCTTCGGGCTCGCGGCGGGGGCCGCGGTCGGTGCGGTGGCCGTGGGCGGGGTCGGGATCTGGGCGCTCGGGGGCAAGGGCGGGAGCGAGGGCGAGGGCGAGGGCGAGGGCGAGGGGAAGGGCCCGAACGGCCCGGAGCCGGGGGACGCCGGGGCGGAGAAGTTCACCACGCCGCCGCCCGGGACCGCTCCGCAGGCCTTGTGGCACCGCACCGCTCAGACGGACACGCTCAACGGCGAACAGCCGCTGCTGGCGCACAACGGGCTGCTGATCATCAGCGGCGATCCCCTGGTCGCCCGGTACGTCGCCGGCGGCAGGACGAAATGGACGCGCAAGGAGGTCGCGCCCGCCGGTGCTCCGCTGATCTTCGCAGCCGGCAAGCTCTTCTTCGTCAGCACGGAGTACGACGGCGATGTCATCGGGCTCGACCCGGACACCGGCAAGGAGGCGTGGCGCAGCAGGCTCAACGGTGCGCTGACGGTGGAGCGCATCCTCGCCGCGGACGAGCAGCGGATCTATGTCATCGCCTCCGTGCGCACGGAGGACACCAGGGTCCATCTCACCGCCATCGCGGCCATCAACATCCGTACCCGCAAGGTCGACTGGCAGAAGCCGCGCGACAAGGGCACCACGGACTACGACCTCGAAGGCGTCGCAGTGGGCGGCCGGCTCGTCTACACCGACGCCCGGCGCAATGTCACCGTGCGCAACACGGAGAACGGCGCACAGCTGTGGACGCAGAAGATCGGCGACGACATCGCCTGGCGCCCCGCCGTGCACGCCAAGCGCGTCTTCCTCGGCGGCGACCGGCTGCGGTCGGTGCATGTCGACAACGGCAAGCCCGACTGGTCCATGTCCTCCGAGGGACGCCGCAGCTTCTACCAGCCCATGGTGGTGGGGGGCGTGCTCTACGCGGCCGACCACAGCGCCGGGGTGTGGGCGGTGGATCCGGTGCGCGGCAAGAAGATCTGGCTGTGCGAGGACACCGGCGCGCGCCGGGCGCCGTCGGAGTTCGTACAGGTCGGCGACACCCTCTACGGCGCGTCGTACGAGGATGAAGGCGGGATCTTCGCGCTGAACCCGAAGACCGGCAAGGCCCGTTGGAACTACAACGACAATTCCGGAATCATAGAGCCGTGGCATGTCGCCGCCGCCGGGAAGCGGCTGCTGGCCACCCACGGTGATGAGATCTACGGCCTGCCGGCGGTGTGAGCGGCCGCGCGTCCCGTCACCCCAGGGTCCGGGTGAAGTCTCCGCGCCGGACTCGCGCGGTGAGCGTGTCCTCGGTCAGGAGTGAGCCGTAGCCGGTGGCCGCCCAAAGGCTGTCGTCGGCGGGCACCTCGAAGTACGGGACCGGGCGGCCGTCCCGTCGGTCGGTGAGGACCTCGGGGGCGCGGCGGGACCGTACGGCGCGTATGCAGGTGTCGCAGGCGGCCACGCGCAGCTGCTCGCGTCGGCCCAGGGGGCGCCAGGGTATGCGGCGGGCGGCGGTGCCGTGCAGCGGGTGGAAGAAGCACAGGGGGAGGGCGGCCGGGACCTTGGACAGGGCCGCGCGGCCCTCGGCGATCAGCGCGAACACGCCTGCCAGGTCCGGGATTCCGCGTGCCTGGTCCAGGACCGTGCCGGCCGAGGTGTAGGCGTCGAGGGCGCGCTCGGTGGACGTCGGGTCGCCCTGGGCTGCGTGCGCCTCCTCGCCCAGCCGGATGACCTCTTCGGCGGCGCGGTCGCGGAGCCCGGCCTCGTCGGCCGTGCGCGCGGCGGCGAAGACGGAGCGCGGCAGTGCGAAAGGCGTCGAGAGGTCGCGCAGCCGCGCCCGGCGGCGCAGGAGGAGACCGGTCGCCGCGAGCAGCAGCATCGGGCCGATGACGAGGCTCAGGATTCGGACGAGCGGGGATGACGACGAGGAAGAAGACGAGGAGGAAGACGGCGGTGACGAGGGCGGCGCACCCTCCGAACCCGCTGTCGCAGATGGGGAGTTGAGGTCGGCGGTGGCCTTTTCGTACTCCTCCTTGCCGTTGCCCGCATCGATGATGTCGATCGCGCGGGCGACGCGCTGTGACAGCCCCGCGTCCTTCATGTCGTCCTGGTGGAAGACCGCGTTGGCGGCATCCCGCGCCTGGTGGGCGTCCGACGGCCATTCGCGGGCGGCGATGTCGTCGTGGTAGTCCCCGAGCGTGATCAGGATGGACGGGCCGCCGCCCATCCGGTCGTGGACCACCTCGGCGAGCTGTTCGGGCTCGCCGCCCCAGCTGTCGCCCTCCACCAGCGGCACCAGTGCGACGCGGATCGGCAGGCCGGTGTGCCGGATCCGGCTGACCAGCTTGCGCTGCTGGTCTTCGCCGACGGCCGAGGCGAGGGACGGGTCGACGTAGACGGGTGATCTGCCCAGCGCATGGGCGATCTTCTGTCCCGGGCTCTCGGCCGCCATGGCGGGTGATGTGGTGCAGAGCAGCAGCGCGATGGACGATGCGGTGGCCGCGAGGGCGATCCGCAGCGGGCGGCCGGGACGGCGGCGGGGGTCAGTGGACACCGAAGTACTCCCGTACGTCGCGGGTGAGTTGATCGATTCCGGCGCCGTCGCCCAGCGCGGCCAGCGGTCCGGGAAGGGTGGGGTACGGGACGTACGACCCGGCCCCGGCGCCTTCCGAGGAGCGCAGCTCCAGCACCGCACCGGGCACCACCCGGCAGGGCCCGCACACCGGGGACGACCCGGCCCGGCCGCCCCCGGCGGGCCGGGTCTGACGGTGTCTGCGGGCCGTGCCGTGCAGCGGATTGCGATGGCAGACATGGCCCGAGGCGGCCGGTTCCCGGATCGCGGTCCGTCCGGCGCGGGCCAGCACGATCGCACAGGCGAGGTCGGCGGGCGTGGCATCGGCGTCGATACGGCCGTCGCTTTCGCCGTCGATCAGCAGCGCGGCGGCGTCCAGGCACTCCCAAGCCCGGCGCCGTGGCTCCTCGGACAGCGAGGCCGAGGACTCCAGAGCGGTGGTGAGGGCGTCGACCTCCTCGCGGGCGGTGCGCCGCAGCCAGGAGAGGGAGGGCTTGTCCGGGGCTTCGGGGGCCCTGGCCGGTCCGCTCGGGGCGGGGCGGACGTGGTGGCGGACGGCGCGGCCGACGGCGCACCCCGCTGCCACCAGGCCGAAGATCAGGCTGGCGAGAAAGGTGCCGGTCAGCAGCCCGGCGTCGAAGTCCCCGGCGAAG
Source organism: Streptomyces sp. NPDC050636 (assembly GCF_040654775.1). NCBI lineage: Bacteria > Bacillati > Actinomycetota > Actinomycetes > Kitasatosporales > Streptomycetaceae > Streptomyces > Streptomyces sp. NPDC050636. Next base: position 209,981 of record NZ_JBFAIP010000006.1, on the reverse strand, counting down.
ATGCCGTGCAGCGCCTTGGCCTTGACCGGGTCCTCCGGGCGCGGCGGGACGTACGGAACATGGCCCGGTGCGGCCGGCGGGGCCTTGGCGACGAAGCTGAGCAGCCGCTCCAGGCGGGGGCCGAGCCGGGGGTCTGCGGAGCTGCTGTATTTGAGGTCGCGCGGGAGCTCGATGAGGTACGTGTCGTCGATCCGCGCACCGTGGTTGGCGAGGTTGATCATGCCGGATGTCGGGTCGGCGATCACGAAGAGGGCGTCGCGGTGCAGCCGGTCGTGCAGCGACTTGGCCAGCAGCTCGGTGTTGCCCTTGGATTCGTCGTCCAGGCTCGTGGGGACGGCCACGACCAGGACCGGGATGTCCAGCGAGCGGAGCTGCTCGCGGAGGTGGGCGCGCTCGGCGGCGTCCAGCTCGGACGGGCTCTCGGGATCGACGTAGAGCGGGTCGCGGCGCAGGCCGTCGGACACCCGGTCGATACGGGCCCGCATATCGGCGGCCGTCGGGAAGGAGCCGTCGCCGCTGGTGGTGTCGTCGAAGAGCTGCGAGGCGGTGAAGGCGAGCACCCCCGAGAGGGCGAGCGCGGCCGCCCCGAGGGGAATCAGACGTGCGCCGGGGAACGGGCCCGGGTCGCCGCCCTGTGGACCGCCGCGCGTCGGACCGCCGCGCGGCGCGGGGACGCGGCCGGCTGTGGCGAGGGCGCGGCGGACCCGGTGCCGCTGACCCGTATAGACCGTGACCAGCAGGGCGGTGAGCGGGATTCCGGTGACCGCGAGGCCGGTCACGAAGCTCTGGTTCTCGCGGTCGGTCGGGCTGGTGTGCAGTTCCGCGGGCTCGTCCGACGGGGTCGCGCCGCCGTATGCGGCGCGGGCCGCCTCGGCGCGCTGGTGCGCCTTCCCCGAGACGAGGACGTCGACGAAGTGCCGGAACGTCTCGCGGGCCGTGGCGTCGTACGGCAGCTCGTACAGCGTCGCCGAGCTCGCGTCCTTGGCTCCGGGCACGCTCACGCCGTATGACTGCACGCCGGTCAGGCCCGTTTCGCTCACGGCGATGTACAGGCCCCTGCGCCCCAGCCGGTCATGGACGCCGGCGAGCAGACCGGCCCCGTCATGGCCGAGGGCACTGTGCGGCAGGACGATCACGTACACCGGAACGCTCAGCCGCCGGGCCTCTCCGGCGAATTCGGGAGCGGTGGAGCGAGGGACCTCACGCGGGAGCTGATCGCTGATGTAGACCGGATTCTCCCGGAGGCGCTCGGCGATATACGCGCTCTGCGTCGGGTCATCCGGGTCATCGGGACCCGTGGGCGCGGCCTGCACCGCACCGGCGGTCAGCAGCACCGCGAACCAGCCCACCACCAGCACCATTCCGGCGCGCAGCACCGCCCCCACCACCCTTCGTTCCGGTCGCTGTCACGACGCTACCGGCCTCCCGCCTCGGCCGGTTCGGCCTGTGGATAACGTCCCGGCAACACCCGTCCGCACGGTCCGCCGTCCACAGGCCGCCCCGGCCACGCCCGCCCTCCCCTTCCCCTCACCTCGCCTCTTGCTTGCCCCGAGGCAGGAACAGCGCAGGCAGCAGAGCCAGTGCCACCAGCGCCACGGCCCAGACGTAGGTGTGCCGGAAGGCTTCGGCCAGTTGCGGTGCGACGGCGCGTACCGCCTCGTCGGACAGCGCGTGGACGGCTTCCAGGCCGCCGGCCATCGAGCGCGGGAGCCGGTCGGCCATCGCCCCCGCCAGTAGTACGGACATCAGCGCGCCGCCGATGGACGACGCGACCTGCGGGATGATGCTCAGCGTCGTGGAGGCGGCCGGGATGCGGTCGTTGTCGATGTTGCGGGTGGCTGCGGCCATGGTCGGCATCATCGTCATGCCGACCCCGATGCCCATGACGGCGAGCGCGGCGAGCAGCACCGCGTACGGGGTGTCGGCGGCGACCTGGGTGGTGAAGGCGAGGAACCCGGTGGCGGCCAGGGCCACTCCGGACAGCACCAGCCTGCGCGGCGCCATCTTGTCGACCAGCCGGCCGGCGAACTGCATGGTGATGCCGGTGGTCACGACCTGCGGAATGCCCAGCAGCCCGGCGCCGGTCGCGCTCTGTCCGCGGACGACCTGGTAGTAGAGCGGCAGCAGCAGCATCGAGCCGAAGTACCCGCAGACGAACAGCGCCAGGGTCGCCGCCGCCGAGCCGAACGAGCCGTGCCGCAGCAGCCGCAGGTCGATCAGCGGGTCCCGGGCGGTCAGCGCGCGGATCACGAAGGCGATGACGAGGGCGGCGCCGAGCAGGGTGGGCAGCAGAACGCCGGTGGTGGTGAAGGAATGCCGCTCGGCGCCCGTGCTCAGCCCGAATATCAGCAGGGCCAGACCGGGGGAGAGGGTCAGCAGGCCCGGCAGGTCGAGCCGGCGGGCGGGCTGCGGGGTGTCCCGCCGGAAGAAGCGGGCGCCGAGGGCGAGGGTGATCACGCCGATGGGGATGTTGATGAGGAACAGCCAGCGCCAGGAGACCTCGTCCACCAGGTAGCCGCCGAGGACCGGGCCGATCAGCGGGCCGACGAGCACCGGGAGGCCGAGGATGCTCATCATCCGGCCCTGGTGTGCGGGGTCGGAGGCCCGGATGAGGATGGTCATGCCGACCGGCTGGACGACGCCGCCCGCCAGCCCCTGGAGCACCCGGAAGGCGATCAGCGACTCGGTGTTCCAGGCGAGTCCGGCGAGCGCCGAGCCCAGCGCGAACCCGCCGATCGCCAACAGGTACAGGCGTTTTGTGCCGAAGCGGCCGATGGCCCATGCGGTGAGCGGGATGACGGCCGCCAGCGCGAGGGTGTAGCCGGTGGCCACCCACTGGATGGCGGCCAGCGGGGCGTGGAAGTCCTGGGAGAGGCGGTTGAGCGCGACATTGACGACCGTGGTGTCCAGGATGGTCATCAGTGAGCCGAGGACGACGACGGACGCCAGGGCGGCGACGCCGCGGTCACGCGTGGGGCGGTCGGCGGGCGGGGCGGACCCGGTGGCGGCGGTATCGCCGAGGGTGGGGGCAGCGGGCATGGCGGTACTCCTGAGACGGATGGGGTGCCGGCCGTTCCCTGGACGGGTAAGTCCGGTGCCGACACCCCAAACCCTCAGACCTCAACTGAACTTGATGTCAAGCTGGAGGGGTGCGAAGTCGCGCAGGAGGTCGCTGGTACCGCTGCCCGGTGTGGTCAGGCCTTGCTGACCGCCACCAGGATCTCCGGCAGTCGCCGTGCCACCCGGGGCGCGGCCACCCGCAGCCCCAGCTCCGCGACGCCCGCCCCGTAGACCACGCCGACCGGCAGCAGCACCCACAACAGGCTGTGCAGGCCCGCGACATGCAGCCAGATCGTCAGCCCCAGCAGCGGCAAGCTGAGCACGCCGCCGATCAGCAGGCCGCCGAAGAGGCTGAACCAGGCGATGGCTCCCTGCCCCGCCGCGACGTTCTTGTTGCCCTCGGAAGGGATCGAGTACGGGAAGAGCGCGGAGGACAGTGCGCCGGTGGCCAGCAGCGCGCCCAGCAGGGCCAGCGAAAGCCCGTACACCTCCAGGAAGGACGACCACGGGCCGATGAGGGCCGCGGTGCCGCCGACGACCAGCGTGACGTACGGAACGGCCACCAGTGCCAGCGTCAGAGCGCGGGCCCGCAGCTCCTGATAGGCGTCCCGGGGGGTGGAGATCGTCGAGGCCACCATCCAGAACGCCGAGGTGTCCTGCCCGAACTGGTTGTACATCTGCATGCCGAGCAGCGCGGACGCCGAGAACGCGGTGTAGATGCTGCCGTTGCCCTGTACGGACGAGACGATCGGCACCAGCAGGCCGACGCCGATCGCCGTCGCCCAGGACATCTTCGACTTCGGGTCGCGCCATGCGTAGCGCAGCGTCCGCAGCATGACCGTGCCCGTACGCCCGCCCGGCAGCAGCCGCTCCAGCCCGCGATCGCCGGAACCGGACTTCCGTCCGCTGTCCTTCTCGACGGCCTGGAGGGTGGACGAATCCGGGGACGTCATCAGGGTGGTCAGGGTCCGCTGCCACCACCACAGCAGCAGGGCCAGCACCACCGCCGTCAGCAACAGGCCCACGGCCGCACGCCCGTACGCCCCATGACCGGCGTCGTCCACGGCGCTTATCGCGGAAGCCGGCGGCACCCAGCGCAGGACATCGCCCAGCGGCTCCAACACGGACAGCCCGTCCGGGCGGCCCAGCTTCTGGAGGGCGATGTTGACGCCCTGTGCGCCGATCGCGATGAACAGGCCGCTCAGCACGGCGAGATCGCGGCCGCGGCGGCTGGTCAGCAACCGCACCGACGCGGTGGCGACGGCGCGCGCCAGGGACACGCACACCAACACCACCAGGACGACGGCCAGTACGCCGACGACGGTGGCCACCGGCCCGTCCGCGACCGCGATCACCGAGCCGGTCACCAGCGCGAAGGTCACGACCGGACCGATCCCGACCAGCGATGTCACCAGCAGCGAGACGATCAGCGGGCGCGGCCGCAGCGGCAGCATGACCAGCCGGGTCGGATCGAGGGTCTCGTCACCGGCGGGGAAGAACAGCGGCATCACCGCCCAGCCCAGGGTGAGGATCCCGGTCAGCAGCACGACCAGTGCGCCCACATGGGCGTTGCCGCGCAGCGCGATCAGCCCGAGCACGGCTCCGGCGGCGAAGAGCAGGCCGACCAGGACCGACGCGACATAGGCCAGGGTGCGGCCCGTCGACTGGCGCAGGCCGTTGCGCAGCAGGGACAGCTTCAGCCGTACGAAGACGGAGGTCAGGGAGGGGGCGGCGGCCGGGTGGACGGTCGCGGATCCGGTGCTCATCGGGTGCCGCCACCGCCCAGCCAGTCCAGGTTCTGCCCCGCGCCGCGGTCGTTCGCGCCGACCAGTTCGAGGAACGCGTCCTGGAGGGACGGGGACGCGCCGCGCACCTCCGCGAGCGGGCCGTCCGCCCGGATCCGCCCGGCGGCGATCACCGCGACCCAGTCGCACAGCGACTCGACCAGCTCCATCACATGACTGGAGAAGATCACCGTCGCCCCGGAGGAGGTGTAGCGCTCCAGTACGCCGCGGATGGTCTGCGCCGACACCGGGTCGACTCCCTCGAAGGGCTCGTCGAGAAAGAGGATCTCGGGGTTGTGCAGCAGCGCCGCGGCCAGCCCGATCTTCTTGCGCATACCGGTGGAGTAGTCCACGACGAGCTTGTTCTGGGCGCCGGACAGGTCGAGCACGTCCAGCAGCTGGTCGGCCCGCTTGTCGACCTCGTCACCGGGCAGACCGCGCAACCGCCCCGTATAGCCGAGGAGTTCGCGGCCTGAGAGCCGCTCGAAGAGACGCAGCCCCTCGGGCAGTACGCCGATCCGGGACTTCACCGCCACCGGGTCCCGCCAGACGTCGTGACCGCCGATCTCGACCAGCCCGGCGTCCGGCCGCAGCAGCCCCGTCACCATGGAGAGCGTGGTGGTCTTGCCGGCGCCGTTGGGGCCGACCAGCCCGATGAAGCGGCCCGCGGGCAGTGTCAGATCGATACCGGAGACGGCGACCTGCTCGCCGAACTTCTTCCACAGACCCTGTATGCGTACGGCGGGCGGGCCGACCGCCAATGCCGACTCGGCCCGCTCTTGTGTCTGTTCCGGCTCGTTCGCCACCGGTCCTGCCCTTCGACGTCCCCGCAGGGGCGGTCGTGCCCCCGTCCGAATTCCACGATACGGGCGGGTACGGACAATCGCCGGGCCGGGGACGCAGGGGGCGGCGGCCGGGGGTCAGTGGCCCCGGGCCGCCGCCGCATCGCGGGCGCAGGCGTACGCCAGCGGGCTGATCAGCTCCTCCGCGTCCGGCAGCCAGCGGTTGGTGGCGGTGGGGCGGCGCACCCACTGCACCGAGCCGTGGGCGCCCACCCGGGTCGGCGGTGCGGCGATGTACTCACCCTCACCGCGGCACACCAGGTCGAGCGCGGCCGGCGCCCAGCCGATCTCCCGCACGAGTTTGGGAACCTTGACGGAGGCGCCGGGGAGGACGAGGAAGAGCATCCGGCGGCCCGGGGTGCGGGTCACGGGCCCGAGTGGCAGCTCCATCCGCTCCATACGGGCCAGCGCCAGGCAGCCGGCCGTCTCGGGCACATCGAGCGCCTCGAACGTCCGGCCCGTCGGCAGCAGGATCGAGGCGCGCGGCTGCTTGCCCCACATCCGGCGGACCGCCGTCGCGCTGCCGCTGGCCAGCCCGGCCCAGCCCGGTGCGGTGGGGTGCGCGCCGGGCGCGGCGCAGTCGCCTGCGCGGCACGAGCAGCGCGGCAACTCGCCGTCGTGCTCCAGCCATGCGCCGGGGAACACGTCCCAATGGCGCTCTTCCGCGTAACGCACCGCAGTGTCTAGCAGCGTCTCGCCGCGCTGCTTGGGGATCTGCGAGGCTCCTGTGACTCCGATGGTCTCATCCACAGAGATGACAACTTCACTTATCACCAAGGGTTACGGCCGACCCGAGGCCCGCCCCGGCGCATCGTTCTTGCACGTGGGGCGCATGGAAGCATGAGTGGGGGCGCGTGTGCGGCGGCGGTCGTGGAAGCGGGTAGCCACCTGCATGACGGGCGGAGAGGCCGCCCGGCGGCAGTCCGCGGTGCGCACCAGGGGGGACCCGAGCACGGCGGCGCCGCTATGTGTACGCGGGCACCGCGCGCCAAGCTTTCTCGCAGGTCGAACTCCCGAGGCCGGTAACCCGGCCCTGGCTCCGGGCAACGTTTTGCACGGGGACGCAACGGGCAGCGCCCATACCGCCCGGATGCTGTGCATCCCCTGACAAAGCGCCAATCGCTCGTACCGCTCGTATCCCGGATGTCTCGGATATCCCGGATATCTCTGGGGAATTGATCGCGGGGAACGGCGTTCGTGGTGAACGCGCAGCAGTAACAGGGGGTACAAAGCATGGCCGCCAGGCCACTCGTCGCGCGGCAGCCCAATGAACGGCTGCAAGCGCTCATCCAAGAAGCCGCCTGCTCCAACGCGGGGCTGGCCCGCCGCGTCAACATGTGCGGGGCGGAACACGGTCTCGATCTGCGCTACGACAAGACCTCCGTGGCCCGCTGGCTGCGGGGGCAGCAGCCGCGCGGCCGTGCCCCGGCCGTCATCGCGGAGGCACTGGGCCGAAAGCTGGGGCGCACCGTCACCATCGACGAGATCGGGATGGCCGACGGGAAAAACCTTGCGTCCGGGGTGGGGCTGCAATTCTCACCGACCGTCCTCGGGGCGATCGAGCAGGTCTGTGAGCTGTGGCGCAGCGATGTCGGGCGCCGCGACTTCCTCAGCGGCTCCTCGGTGGCGGCCTCGGCGCTGGTGGAGCCGAGCCGCGACTGGCTGATCACCGGCGCGGACACACAGGTCGCCAGGAACGCCGGGGCCAGAGTGGGCACGTCGGACGTCGAGGCGGTACGCGCCATGACGACGGCGCTCAGCGAGCTCGACCACCGCTTCGGCGCCGGGCATGTCCGTCCGGTCGTCGTGCACTACCTCAACAGCGTCGTCTCGGGGCTGCTCGCTGGCTCGTACCGGGAGTCCGTCGGGCGTGAACTCTTCGCGACCGTCGCGCGGTTGACGGAACTGGGCGGCTACATGGCCGTCGACACCGGGCAGCCCGGTCTCGCGCAGCGCTACTACATCCAGGCGTTGCGGCTGGCCCAGGCGGCGGGTGACCGCGGCTACGGCGGCTACGTGCTGGCGGCGAGCATGAGCCATCTCGCCGCGTCGCTCGGCAATCCACGGGAGATCGCCCAGCTCGCCCGCGCCGCACAGGAAGGCGCCCGGGGGCATGTCACCCCACGGGCGGAGGCGATGTTCTGTGCGGCGGAAGCCCGCGGTCACGCCCTGATGGGCGATGCCCGCGCCTTCCAGGAGGTGGCGGGCAAGGCGGTCGCCGCCATGGAGCGCGCCGAGTCCGTCACCGACTCGGGCGACGACCCGGCCTGGATCGGCCACTTCGACCAGGCGTATCTGGCCGATGAACTCGCCCACTGCCACCGCGACTTGGGGCAGGCCGGGCCGGCCGGGCAGTGTGCGCAGGAGGCGCTGGACGGGCACCCGGCCAGCCGGGCGCGGCGGCGTGCCATCGGGCTCGTGCTGCTGGCCGGCGCCCAGGTGCAGCAGCGTGAGATCGAGCAGGCCTGCCACACGGGCACGCAGGCGGTGGAGTTGCTCAGCGGGCTGCGCTCTGACCGTGGCGCGGAGTATCTGGAGGACTTCCAGCTGCGACTTGAGCCATATCGGGACGAACCGGTGGTAAGGGAATTCAGTGCACGGCTGGAGTTGCGTGCGGTGGCCGCATAAGGGGCGGCGTAAGGGGGGACGACAGCGTCCGTCGGGGCGGGCCGGAGGCACCGGTCCGCCCCGGTGCGTTGCGGGGGCGGGCGGGGGTGGTGACCAGGGGACGTGGTCGAACGTCGCTGCGAACCGGTAGCGTGCAGCCGACGATTCCGTAGGTCTGCACGATGGTAGGAGTCCCGGTGACGCAGAGCGGACAGGGCCACGACCCGCAGAATTCTGCGGCCGGCCCCGCCAGAGAGGGCATTGTGCTGCCCGCCAACGGCGAGCCGTGGGTGCCCGACCAGCAGGCCGCGCCACCGGCCGGCCAGCCGTGGGGCCAGCCCTGGGGACCCGGCCAGCAGGACGCCCAGCCGTACGGCCAGGCGCCCGTCCAGGGACAGCCGCCCGTGCAGGCGCAGTCGCCGGCCCAGCCGCAGGCGTACGGCCAGGGCTACGCCCAGGCCCCGGCCCAGCAGGCCGCACTCCCGCAGGCCCCGGACCCGATGGCGCAGCAGCTCCCGCCCCAGGGGCAGCCGCCGATGCCGCCCATGCCGCCGTCCGCGCCGCCCGCGATGCCGCAGCAGCAGGCGTCCCCGGAGCCGCCGCCGGCCGCCGCGGTTCCGTCCGGCGCACTGCCGCCCGAGGGCCCGTCGTACGGCGGCCAGCAGCGATACGACCAGCAGGTGCAGGCGCAGCCGCAGGCATACGACCAGCAGGCGCAGCCGCAGCCGTATGGGCAATACCCCCAGCAGCAGCCGCATGCCCAGCAGCCCCAGCCCCCGTCCGGGCAGCTGGTCCCGGCGACGCCGCAGGTCGGTGCGCCGCTGCCGCCCGCCGCGGGCGACGCGGAGCAGACCGCGCTGCTGTCCCCCATGAGTGCGCGGCAGGGCGTCCCCGGTGCCGCGCCGCTGCCCCCCGAGACGGCCGGTGAATCCACCCAGCTGCTGCGCCGGGTGAAGCCGGCGCAGGGCGGGGCGCCGGGCCAGGGCCGGCCGATGCCCCAGGCCCAGCCGATGCCCGCCGCCGGTGCGGACTCGGAGGCCACCCAGCTGATTCCCCCGGTCGGCGCCGGTGCGCCGACCCCGCCCGGCGCGCCGTACGGAATACGGCCCGGCGCGCCCGCGGACCGTCCGACCCCCGCCGAGTTCGAGGGCCTGTTCCGCGACGGGCCGGGCGCGCCGGGAGCGGCCGCCGCGCCGGACTCCACCGCGCAGCTGCCGCGCTTCGAGGACCCGGGCCGGTCCCCGTACGGCCAGCAGTTCCCGCCCCAGGGCGGCGGCTACGACCAGCAGATGCCCTATGACGACGACGACCGTGGCGGGCGCCGCCGGGGGCTGGCTCCGGCCGCGATCATCGGCATCATCGTCGTCGTGCTGGCGGGCGCCGGCCTCGGCGTCGGCTGGGCGCTGAGCGGCGGCGGCGACGACTCCGCGAAGAAGGAGAACCCCGGCACCAGCACGGAGAAGGCGGCGAAGGAGAAGCCGCAGCCGAAGCCGTCCGCCGACCCGGCCGAGGCCCAGGCCAAGGAACTCGACGCGCTGCTCGGCGACAGCAACAACAGCCGCGCCTCGGTGATCAGCGCCGTCAACAGCATCAAGACCTGCGACAACCTGGGCGGCGCGGCCAAGGACCTGCGGGACGCGGCCGCGCAGCGCAACGAGCTGGTGACGCGGCTGAAGCAGCTCCAGGTCGACGAGATCCCGAACAACGCCCAGCTGACCGCGGCGCTGACCAGGGCCTGGCAGTCGTCCGCCTCAGCGGACAACCACTACGCGGCGTGGGCCGGCCAGGTCGGCGGCAAGAAGGGCTGCCCCAAGGGCAAGGCCCGTCTCACCAAGCAGACCGCCCAGGGCAATGCGGCCAGCGGTGTGGCCACCAAGGCCAAGCAGCAGGCGGCGCACATCTGGAACCCGATCGCCCAGAAGTACGGCCTGACGGAGCGCCGCCCCGAGCAGCTCTGAGGCCCCGAGCCGCACTGAGGCCCCGCGCGCGGTCATGAGGCACTGCGCGGGGCGCCGGAGAGCGGTGACGGATGGCGTCGGGCCGCCCCGGTGGCCCCACCCGCCCCTCAGTCCTCCGTACGGCGCCGCTCCAGCGTCTTGGTGACGTTCACGAAGCCGTCCTTGACGGCGACCAACTGCCCGTCCCGTACGGCCTGGTACGTCACCATTCCGTTGACGATGCGCGGAAAGTCCTGGACGGCGAGCATGTCGTCCTCGCGCCAGCGCAGCTTCGGGGTCAGGCCGCCGGTGTCGATGGCGCGGTCGCCGTGGTCCAGCGCCTGCTGGAGGGCGTGCGGGGTGATGTCCTCGACGCCCTCGTCGTCCAGCTGCTGGATCAGCGCCCGCAGCACGGTGTAGGCGATCCAGGTCGTCTGGACGCCCTGGTCGGCCGGGTCGATGCGGTTGTCGGCGAAGGCGTGATCGTTGATGACCTTGCGCATCGGCTCCCAGCGGGCATCGCTCGCCACCGGGTACCAGCCGGTGAGATACGCGCCCTCCAGCGGCCCTGAACCGCCGCCCGTACGGTCGGCCAGCGACTGGCTGACGCTGCCGAGGATGGACGCGATATGCACCTTCGCGTGGTCCTCCTGGAGGCGCCGGAAGGAGTCGAAGAACGCGCCCGTGGCGTCGCCGAGCGAGGCGGTCACACAGGAGCCGGCGGACTTCCCGCCGTTCGCCGCCGTGCCGTAGACGGTCGGATCCGCGCCCACGCCGTCCAGGGCGCGGGTCACCTCGACCGAGTAGTCGGTGCCGTCCTCGGGGGCCTTGATGTCCTGCGCCGGCTTCCGGCTGCCGCTCTCCAGACCGGAGTTGAGGAGCTCGGGCATCTGGTCGCCCTGGATGGTGTCCGGCCGCACCAGCGCGACGCGCTCGCAACTGCGCGCCAACTGGCGCCCGTTGCCCGCGAGGAGGGACGCCTGGCCGCCGTTGACGGGGTATGAGAGCGGGCTGGCGAACTCTTCGTCCGAGGCGCCGTAACCGCCGATGAAGGGTATGCCCTCGACCTCAAGGGGCGACATGAACGAGCGGCCGAACTGGCTGTACGAGCCGACGACGGCGACCGCCCCCTTGTCCGCCGCGCGCTGGGCGCACTGCGCGGCGGCCACCGAGTCATTGCGCTCGTTGCAGGTGAGGACCCGCAGACGGTGGCCGTTGAGGCCGCCCCGGGAGTTGACCCAGCGGGCGTACGCCTCCGCCATGGCCGGCATACCCGGCATATTGGTCGCGTTGGTGTCCTGGGGCGCCCAGGTCATCACCGTGATCGGCGCCTTCTCCCCGGAGTCCGCCGACATGCCGGAGAGGGTGCCGCAGCCCGCGAGTAACGACGCGATGACCGCCGTACATGCCACCGCCGAAGCGATCGCGACCGAGGGAGCATGGGAGGAGGGGCGGGGGGAGGAGCGTCGCCGTCCGGTCATGGTCCTGAAGCCTTCCGTCCCGCCCGGAACGTGTGAGTGACGTCAGAGCAACGGATGGTGACGTAGAGGTGAACTCCGGGGGGCCGTGAGAGATCGTCGGCGAGGAACGTACGATCGAATACTGTGCAAGGTTCGGAGAAGTCTTCCCGTCGCGGCCGCCGCTCGACCACCATGGGCGGCATGCCACTCAACGACATGCCATGGTGGCGCTGGCGCAGCAATGTGCGCTCCGCGCTGCACATGCTCTCCGACCCCGTCTTCCAGCAGGAGACCTGGCTGACCGGCCGGCCCGGGTACGGCGACGTCACCGACGCCGTCTACCGGCTGGTCGAGGACACCTGGCTGGACAACTGGTCCGCCGACAAGTACATCGGCACGATCTTCCGGGACGCCCAGGAGGCGGCCCTGGTCGATGCCGCCGTGCTGCGGGTGCTGCGGATCATGCACCAGGTCGGTGCGGACGCCCCGGTCACCGCGTACATGGAGCACCAGGGCTGGCCGGAGGCCGTGCAGGCGGCCCGCGAGGCGCATGTGCTGCTGGCGGCGGCGGACGGCGAGGACCCGGATGTCCCGCCACGCTCCCTGGAGGTGCTGGCGATCATGACCGGCGGCCCGGACGCCCCGGCCTGACCATCCCCGCAGGTGTGCGACCCTATGAGGTCATGAGCGAGCGAAGCGAGCGAGTCATCGAAGGGTGCGCGTCGAGCGAATGCGAGACCGAGCGAGGCGAGGTTTCGGCATGAGCGAGTCGCAGCAGCCCACCAAGCCCGGCCGGAACGACCGGAACGTTCAGAACGAGCGGACCCGTCGCGAAGGCCAGAACGATCAGTACGTCCTGACGCTGTCCTGCCCGGACAAGCAGGGGATCGTGCACGCCGTCTCCAGCTATCTCTTCATCACCGGCTGCAACATCGAGGACAGCCAGCAGTTCGGCGACCACGACACCGGGCTGTTCTTCATGCGGGTCCACTTCAGCGCGGATGCCTCGGTGAGCGTCGAGAAGCTGCGGGCCAGCTTCGCGGCGGTGGGCGACTCCTTCCACATGGACTGGCAGATCCACCGGGCCGACGACAAGATGCGCGTCGTCCTGATGGTGTCCAAGTTCGGGCACTGCCTCAACGACCTGCTCTTCCGCTCGCGGATCGGCGCGCTGCCGGTCGAGATCGCGGCCGTGGTCTCCAACCACACGGACTTCGCCGAGCTCGTCGGCTCGTACGACATCCCCTTCCACCACATTCCGGTCACCCGCGACACGAAGGCACAGGCCGAGGCGCAGCTGCTGGAGCTGGTGCGCGCGGAGAACGTCGAGCTGGTGGTGCTGGCCCGCTACATGCAGGTGCTCTCCGACGATCTGTGCAAGGCCCTGTCCGGCCGGATCATCAACATCCACCACTCCTTCCTCCCGAGCTTCAAGGGCGCCAGGCCGTACCACCAGGCGCACGCCCGCGGTGTGAAGCTCATCGGTGCCACCGCGCACTATGTGACGGCGGACCTCGACGAGGGCCCGATCATCGAGCAGGAGGTCGAGCGCGTCGGCCACGAGGTCACGCCCGACCAGCTCGTGGCGATCGGCCGCGATGTGGAGTGCCAGGCCCTGGCGCGGGCCGTGAAGTGGCACAGCGAGCGCCGGGTGCTGCTGAACGGCAGCCGGACCGTCGTCTTCGCGTAAGACGTGCCCTGAGGGCACGCCCTGGGGCGTGCCCTGCGCTGCCGTTCAGAGCCGGGACAGCGACGCGGTCGCGAAGAGGACGTCGCGGATCGCGTCACGTTCGCCGTGCTGGCCCGCGGCCGCCTCCTCCGGCGAGACATGCCCGGCCGCCAGCTGGCAGAACTCTGCGCTGTCCAGGGCGATATGGGCGACCGTGCGGTCCGGCGAGCCGAGTGCGGCCGGGGAGTCCAGGGCTATGTACCAGTGGCCGCCGCCGCTGCCCTCGACCTCCAGATGGAGCGTGCGGCCCGGGGCGCCCGCCTCCACCAGACGCTGCGGCGGTGTCGCGAGCCCGGCCCGCCGCCGGTCGGCCAGCGCGACCGGCAGCAACCGGGCGGCGAGGTCGACGAGCTGGTGCAGATGCCCGGCGGCGGGCGGCTCGTACGGGTAGTCCACCGCGTCCGCGATATCGCCGGCGTGCACCCAGCATTCAAAGGCGCGGTCCAGGAACGAGTCGCACAGCGGAAGCCTGAACTCGCCGTACGGGACGGAGAGTTCGCCGACGCTGCCGCCGGCGAACGAGACCGTTCTTATCAGGGCGTGGCTCTGGTCGCGCCACGGGCCGTGGGTGGCGAGCGGGCTGGGGGCCTCGCCCGCCGCCTGCCAGTACGATTCCGTCCGCGCGGTGGGGCCCGGGGTGCCCGGCGGGGCGGCGCAACCGAGCGGGTCGGGGAGCCCCAGTGCCGACGCGACCAGGCCGTCCACCGTCATCAGATGGCCGATGACCCCTGCCACGGTGGTCTCCCGCTCGACCGGGCGCTCGCCCCGGAACCAGCGCAGCCGCACCGGGGCACGCCACTCCGACTCGCCCATGTCCCGCAGCAGCGCGTCGAGTTTGGCGGCCTCCGCGTCGTACGGCGTCGCCCAATCCGGGACGGGGATACGGGCCGGCCGGCGGCCGAGGCAGCCTTCCAGGACGCGGGAGCGCAGCAGCGGATCGAGGTCGAGGCTGTCGGCGGGATGCAGCAGGCCGACGGCATCGCGCAGCCGCAGCGCCTCGTCCGCGCAGGAGGCGCAGTCCGTCAGATGCGCCTCGACGGCGGCCGTCTCCTCGGTGGAGCAGGCGGCCAGCGCCCAGGCGCCGAGCAGCGACTTGAGGACCTTGTGAGGCGGGGGAGGCGAGGCAGGAGCGGCCGGGGACGCCGGGACCGGGCGGGCGGCCGGTGCGGCGGCCGGCCGGGACGCGGGCTCGGCGGCGGCCTCGGACGCGGACCCGGGGCCGGTCTCCTCCGGTTCGCTCGCGTGCTGGGGGTGCCTCCCAGCGGTAGCTGGGGGAGGGTCCGGCAGCGGGCCGTGGTCCTCGGCGGCGGAGCGCGGTGACGGTATGCGCGGCCGTTCACCGGGCCCGCCGGGCGCTCCGCGGCCGTCCCACTCGTCCGGGCCCCTCACCGCGACCGTCCATGGACCGTGGGCGCGGACGGCGGCAGCGCCGGGTGGTTGTGGGCGGTGGACAGAAGCTGCAGGCCCAGGCGGAGCCGGCGCCGGGCCTCGTCCTCCGTGACGCCGAGCTCGGCGGCGGTCTGGCGGTAGTCGCGCCGCTGGAAGTAGGCCAGCTCCAGGGCGTCGCGCAGCGGTGCGGGCATGGACGTGACGATGTAGTCGGCGCGGGCGGCGGTGGAGGCTTCGTGGATCTTCTGCTCTATCTCGTCGGGCTCGGGGGCGTCCGGTCCGCTGTCGCGCGCCGAGGCGGCCTCGGTCTGGCGCAGCCGCCGGACGGCCTGATGGCGGGTGACGGCGGCGACCCAGGAGCGCAGCGAGCCCTGCTTGGGGTCGTAGGAGTCCGGGTGCTCCCAGATGTAGGCGAACACCTCGCGGGTGGTGCGGTCGGCGGCGTCCTCATCGGCCAGGACGCGGTGCGCGAGGCTGTGCACGAGCGAGGCGAAACGGTCGTAGAGCTCGCCGAGCGCGGCTGCTTCGCCGCGGGCCAGCCGCTGCTGCATCCGCCTGTCCCAGCGCGGTGGTGCGTCGTTTCCCATCGGACCCCTATCCCTGTCCGTCGCCGCCGAGCTCACACCTCTGCCGATCACCGAATTCCCTGCTGCCCCGCCTTCTCCTCCTGTGCCCGGACCGCTGCCCGCGATCACAGAATCCTCCGTCCCATCGAATGTAATGCGCGGGTCGGACATCGCACGCTCCTTTGCGGCAAACCGAACCCTGAGGGGGATGCGGATGGTAAGGGTGTCATCACTTTGTGGTGGTAATGCCCGATCGAAGTGGATCAATGCGGATCGTTCGTGCCTGTATCGGCCGATGTGTTATCCGTGTGTGACCGGACGCCGAGGGGAAAGCGGTGCTGTGCTGGGCATAGCCTTGGACGGGAACGCCCTGTTGTGCCAAGGATCCGGAAGAGTTTCAGGGGGCCGAGGCCGGGCAGTCGACCGGGGGAAGGATGCGTTCCGGATGCAACCGGGGCATATTCCGTCCGAAAGCGAGCGAAAGGCTTCGAGCGCGTGTCGTTGAAGGTGGCAGAGGGCGAACAGGGCCGTTGGGCCGTACTGCAGGTTTCCGGTGAAATGGACCTGGTCACGTCGCCCGCGGTGCGCCAGCATGTGCACGACGCGGTGGCGGACGGCCGGCGAAGCCTGGTACTCGATCTCTCCGAGGTCCGGTTCTGCGACTCCAGCGGCGTCGGGGTACTGATCGCCGCGCGCCGGCTGATGCGCTCCTGTCAGGGCCGGCTGCGGCTGATCCTCCCCGCCCAGGGGGCCGTTGACGGATCGCATGTCAACCGCGTGCTGGCGGCGCTCGGCGTCCGCCGGCTCTTCGAGGTGTACCCGGACCTGCACACCGCCGTCGACGAGGCGGCCGCACCGCTCTCCGCCTGACCCCGGACCGGCCGGGGGCGCAACGCCACGCGCCGCCCGCCCCGCCCGCTTCACTCCGCCCGCTTCACCCCGCCCCGTACGGGAATTCGGCCCGTACGACGAAGCCGCCGTCGGACGTGTGACGCGCTTCCAGCGTCCCGCCGAGGCTCTGGGCGCGCTCTCGCAGCCCCACCAGGCCATGGCCGCCCCCGGGAAGCGCGGGGGCCGTCGCCGTCGCGTCCGGCGGCCCGTTGCGGATCTCCACCCGCAGCCCCTCGCCCGTACGGCCCCCGTCCGTCTCGTCCGCGCGGACCGCGTCCACCGGGTTGACGCGGACCCGGACCCGCGCCCCCGGTGCGTGCTTGCGGACGTTGGTGAGCGCCTCCTGGACCGTTCGGAACGCCGCCCGCTCCACTGTCTTGGCGCCGCTCGCACCGGCCACCACGCCGCTCTCGTACGTCACGTCCAGCGCGCTCAGCTCGATCAGCCGTGGCAGCTCGTCCAGATCGGGCTGCGGCGCGAGAGCACGGTCCTGCCGTGCGTCGCCGCCGTCCGCCCGCAGGACGCCGACCATGTGCCGCAGCTCCTCCAGCGTCCGGACGGACAGTTCGCGGATCGTCGTGGCGCCGGCGCGGGCCGCCTCGTCCGCCGTGCTGACCTGCACCGCCCCCGCCTGGAGGCTGATCAGGCTCACCTGGTGGGCCACCACGTCGTGCATCTCACGGGCGAGCCGGGCGCGTTCGGTGGTCTTGACCCGGTCCGCGATCAGCCGGTCCTCGCGGCGCAGGCTGCGGGTCAGGTCCTCGACGCGGACGGCGAGTTCCCGGCGGGTGCGCACCAGGAGGCCCAGGGCGATCGGCGCGGCGGCGGTGACGCTGGCGTCGATCAGCACCAGGATGTTCTCGCGATACGCGGTGGGTTCGAGGTCGGAGATCGGATACGGGAAGAAGTGCGCGGCGATCAGCAGCACCGCGCAGACGCCGAACCGGGCCCGGTTGGGGCGGAGCACGGCGAGTGTGTAGAGCCCGATCATCGGCGCGAACCAGATGTAGCCGATGTAGAGGCCCGGGAGGGTGAAGAGGAAGACGAGGAGGGGGAAGCGGCGGCGCATCAGCAGGGCCACCGCGGCGACCAGCGACACCCACAGTTCCAGGGCCCATTCGAAGCCGTTGACGAGCACCGCGTCGGCGCTGCCGAGGAGGACCGGGACCACGATCGGCGCCATCCGCCGCAGCCGCTGCCCCAGTGGCCCGTCGGCGAGCGCCCGTATCCGTTTCTTGAGGCCGTCGGTCATGCTCACCACGCCCCTCGGCGGGCGCCCGAGACCAGGCCCGCCCGGTCGGCGACGATGGCCGCCTGGATGCGATTGATACCGCCCAATTTGCCCAGCAGGGCGCGGACATGGTCCTTGACGGTGCTCGGGGCCAGCCCCATCCGGTCGGCGATCTGGGCGTTGCCCAGCCCCTCGCCGAGCAGGGCCAGCACCTCCGACTCCCGCGGGGTCAGCCCGCTGACGGCGCGCGCCGCGGCGGCCTGGTCCTCGGCCGTGAGATAGCCGCCGATCACCGCGCGGGTGACGCCGGGGTCCAGCACACTGCCGCCCGCCGCCAGCGTCCGTACGGCCCGTACCAGCTGCTCCGGGTCGGAGTCCTTGAGCAGAAAGCCGGCCGCGCCCTCGCGCAGCGCCGCGGTCAGATACTCCTGGGCGTCGAAGGTGGTCAGCATCGCCACGGCCGGCGGTTCGGCGGTGGCGCGCAGCCGGCGCAGCACGGTCAGGCCGTCCACGTCCGGCATCCGGATGTCCAGCAGTACGACCTCGGCCGCGCTGCGCAGCACGGTGTCCACCGCCTCGGCACCGCTGCAGTCCGCGACCATCTCGATGTCCGGGGCGGTGCCCAGGATCATTCGCAGTCCGGATCTGACGAGCCGTTCATCGTCCACCACAGCGACACGGATCACCGGCCGCCCCTTTCCTCCGTCGCACCCATCCGATGCGCGCGCGACCGCCCTGTCCCGCGCTGCTCCGCCCGCCCGTCGCCCGACCTCCACCCAGAAGACAGCGCTGCGCGCTGACAGCCTCCCAGAGGCCCGCCCAAAGGCGCCCCCGCACCCCCGCCGACCGGCGGGGGTGAGCCCGCGACCTGTGGAGGATGCCGTGGGGAGGCACCAACGGGCAGAGTTGTTCACATGCTGCACCACTGAAGAGGCCACAAGCCCCATACGCGTTGCAGTTCACACTGGCGGCCGCCGCGACCCCCACACGCGGCGGCCGTCTTTGGCGTGCGACGGGCGGTTCGGAGGGGAATCGCCCGCCGCACCCCAAAGACGGCCGCCGCTCCGCTTATCGCCCGGCCGGTCCGTCCATCGCCCGCTGCCGGCGCTTCCGACCCGCCGCTGCGGCTCCCCGCCCGGCGGCTCCGCTTATCGCCCGCTGTAGCGCCCGTCCAGCGCCGTACGGAACGTTTCCGCACGCGCCCCGCCGTACGCGCCGAAGCCGCGACCGGTGGCCAGCACCACCACCGACGTCATCGCCGCCAGGGAGTACGCCGTCGTCACCATCGACAGCGTGCCCTCGGTCGTCTCGAAGGACTGGTTGAAGAAGTCCGTCACGGCCAGCCACACCACCGTCCGCACAGTGAGATACAGCTGCACCGCCGCGAACACCAGCAGCGCGCCCCGGACGTCGTGCCGCCCGCGGACCGCGAGCACACCGAGGACCAGCAGCACGACCACCGACCCCACGGTGGTGAACGCAAGGGTGGCGGCCACATGGAGGTCGCCGAGCACGGAGGCGTCGACCGCGTCACGCAGATAGCGGCGGGCGTCCATCCCGGGGGCGGTCACGTCCTGTACCGCCCACGCCAGCTGGGCCAGGCCGTTGATGAGGAACAGCACCCCGCTGATCCGCGCCGGGCGCCGCCACTGGGCATCGGGGCCGGCGCCCCGCTCGCCGCCGGCCCCCGCCTCGCCGCCGCGCCGCTCGCGCGCCGGGAACATCAGGGTCAGCACGACCAGCGCCGTCAGCAGCCCGAGCCCCCGGGTGGCGAGCGCCCAGCCGCCCAGAGGGTCGTTGCTGTACTGATCGCGGTAGGCGGCGTCCAGCAGACCCACGCCCTCGCGGGCCGAGACGGCGAGCAGCAGAAAGCCGGACAGCAGCGCGGCGGTGCGCGCCACCCGCCGCTGCGCCAGCGCCAGCACCGCGATGACCAGGAACGCGACCGTGAACGCCCATTCGTACGGGCCGAGCAGCTGCGCCGCGGGGGACGCACCGGGGTTGAACAGGCCCTCGATGAAGTCCCAGGCGGAGCCGCCGCTGTCGACGATCCCGAAGACGGTCCAGCCGAGCAGCGCGGCGGCGTAGAGCGCCAGGCACAGGCCGGTCGCGAGATACGCGCCGCTGTGCTCCGGGGCGGCCCGGCCCGGGTCGGGGCCCGGACGGACATCCACCGCTCCGCCGTCCTGCATCACCATGGCCGACCCCCGTTCCGCCCGCACCAGCCGCCGCACCGGCCGTTCCCGTACAGCAGCCTCACTGTGTCAAGGACGGCGTAAGAGGCGGTGGAGGTTCCACTCCGTGTGTCGTGGGGTTTTCGCTGTGTTCTTCGGGTTCCTCGGGTTCCTCGGGTTCCTCGGGTTCCTCGGATTCCTCGGATTCTTCGGATTCCTCTGGTTCTTCGGGCTCTTCGCGTTCTGTGCGGTCGGCCAGTGCGGTCAGCGCACGACATGGGCGGTGGCCGCGACGAAATCTCGGATCTCCTGGCGGGTGGTGCTCCGCAGCGCGGTCAGCGCGTCCCGGTCCCGGACCCAGTGCAGTTCGGTCACCTCCGACATCACCCGCTCGGAGCGGTCGAGTACCTCCGGGTCGTCGCTCACCATCTGCGTCCGGAACATGGCCTCTTGGGCCGCATAGCGGGTCTTGTGCACCTCCTCGCGCAGCTCCGGGGAGTCCTCGTCGCGGCGCTCGTCGTCGTTCAGCGCCAACCAGCGTTGGATGAGGACCCGCCGGTAGTCCAGCAGCGCCCCCGCGTACGCGCAGTACGCGTCGATGCGCTCCTGGCGCAGCCGTTCCGCGCGGGCGAACCGCTCGCCGCGGTCGCTCGCCCGCCGCTGGAAGACATGGGTGATGCCGGAACCCAGCAGGGTGCCGATGACGGCCACGACGCTCGCAACTACTGCCTCCATAACGGCCAGTGGATCATCCCGCCGCCCGGTCGCGCGGCGAAATCGCCCCTACTCCTTCAAGGACCCCAGGTCAGCGGCACGGCCCGGAGCGGAGGGCCGGCGCATGGGGAGCCGCCCCCTCCGGCGCGGTGGCCGTGGGGCAAGATGGCCCCATGGGCATCTTCGGGGGCGAGGGCCGACTGATCGGTGGGCGGTATCGCCTGGGCATACGGCTGGGCCGTGGCGGTATGGGTACCGTCTGGCAGGCCACCGATGAACTTCTGGGCCGCCAAGTCGCGGTGAAAGAACTGCACTTGGACGAGGGGACGGCCGAGCCCGAGGCGCGGCAGCAGCGCGATCGGGCGATCCGCGAGGCGCGGACGGTCGCCCAGATCAAGCATCCGAATGTGATCGTGGTGCATGACGTGGTCGTGGAGGACGGCCAGCCGTGGATCGTGATGGAGCTGGTGGAGGGCGCGTCGCTGGCCGACCGGCTCTACAGCGGCGGTCCCGTCGCGCCCCGCGAGGCGGCCCGGATCGGTATCGCGCTGCTGGGCGCGCTGCGGGCGGCGCACACCCGCGGGGTGCTGCACCGTGACCTCAAGCCCGCCAACGTCCTGATGGAGGCGGGCACCGGCCGGGTCGTGCTCACCGACTTCGGTATCGCGAAGGTCCCCGGCGTCGCGACACTGACCGAGACCGGCGGATTCGTCGGCTCGCCCGAATACACCGCGCCGGAGCGGATGGAGGGCCGCGGCACCGGCCCCGAGGCGGACCTGTGGTCGCTCGGGGTGCTGCTGTGCGCCACGCTCAGCGGCGAATCGCCGTTCCGCCGGGACTCCCTGGGCGGTGTGCTGCATGCCGTCGTGTACGACGAGATCGAGATCCCCGAGGCGGCCCGCCCGTTGCTCGCCGTCGTCCAGGGCCTGCTGGAGCGCCAGCCGGTGCGACGGCTGGACATCGCCGAGACCGAGCGGTTGCTGCGCGGCTATCTGCATTCCGGACGCGCCCCCGAGCGCGGGCCGGGCGCACCGGGCGGGCCGGGCGGACACGGCGGCCTCTGGGGGCCCGCCGGATCCGGCCATGGGGCCGGTCACGGAGCCGCGGGCGCGGCGGCCGTGGCGGGCGCACCGGGCGGCCCCGGCGGTCCCCTCCCCGGCGGCCCCGTCGGCCCCGGCCGGTCGGGCCCCGGCTCCCACGCCCCCCTCCACGACGGCCCCGACGGCGGCCGGCCCAGCGAGCACCCGCCGAGCGAGGACCCGGCCCACGCCCGCCCGCTCCCCGGCAGTACCCCGCTCGCCTCCACCCCGCCCGACCCCCACCCCGTCCACAGCCCCGCGCCCGCCGGGCACGGCGGCGGCCGTCCCGGTGGCCGTACGGGCGGCCGCGCCCCAGGCGTCCCGATCCCCGCCGCGCTCGACGACCGGGCGCTGGCCGTCGCGGCCCGCCCGCACACCGGCCGTACGCGTATCGCCCTGCTGGTCGCGCTGGCGGTGGTCGTCATCGGCGGCGCGGGCGCGGGCGTCGCGGCCCTGCTGCTGAACCAGGACGAGCCCAACGGCAGGAACGGCCGCCCCGGCCGGTCCCAGCAGGCGTCGGACACCCATCCGACACCGGGCTCCGGCGCGTCGGCTGGCACCCCCGGCATCGCCGGAACCCCCCGCCCCAGCGTCGGCATCACCGCCGAGGCCCCGACCGGCTACAGCATCGTCCGTGACCCGGTCGGCTTCGCGATGGCCGTACCGGAGGGGTTCACGCGCTCGTACGAGGAGCCGCGCGTCTACTACTACTCCGAGGGCAAGCGGTTCCGGATCGGCGTTCAGCTCCAGAAGCCGGTGCCGCAGGGCCCGATCGGGGCGATGCGCACCGCCCACGCCAAGGGCCCCGTCAACTACCGCGGCTACCGCCAGGGGCAGGTCACCGAGACCACGCACAACGGGCACCAGGCCGGGCTCTGGGAATTCATCTGGGACGGCAGCCCGCAGGACGGCGGATCGCGGTACACCTACGACCTCAGCTGGAACGAGGGCGGCAAGATGATGGACGTATGGATCTCGGCCCCGGTCGGCTCGCGCGACGAGGCCAAGCGGCACCTGGACACCGCGGTGGACGCCTTCCAGCTGCTGAGCCCCTGAGGATGCGCACCGAGCCGATACGTCACTGATCGGGGCCCTTGCGGCCAGTAATCACTGGCGCGATTGTGCGTACCGCGTGAAAACCCGTTACTGCCGGGTACACAAAGTGCGTGGGGAGGAATACGCTCGCCCGCATGACGGACTCGCAGGACACCGGAACAGCCGCCACCGCCGCCGCCCCCGCCGAGGCCCCCGGAGCGACAGCGCCCGCCGAGGCTCCCACCGACGGCAACCCGGTCGCGCTCGCCGCGGCGGGCAGCCGTACCGCGGCGGATGTGGTCACCCCCGAGGTGGCCGCCCGGCTCACCCGCGGAGTGCTCGGCAGCGGCCGCACCGCCAACCACACCCCGTTCACCGGGGAGAAGCTGGCCGACCTGCCGGAGTCCACCCCCGAGGACGTCGCCACCGCCTTCGAGCGGGCCCGCGCCGCCCAGGAACGCTGGGCCAGGGTCCCGGTCAAGCGGCGCGCCGCCGTCCTGCTCCGCTTCCACGACCTGGTGCTGCGCCGCCAGGCCGAGGTGCTCGACCTGATCCAGCTGGAGACCGGCAAGGCGCGGCTGCACGCCCATGAGGAGGTGCAGGCGGTCGCCGTCGCCGCCCGCCACTACGGCCGCAAGGCCGCCGCCTACCTCAAGCCCAAGGGCCACACCGGCGTCGTGCCGACCCTCACCAAGGTCACCGAACTCCGCCAACCCCGTGGCGTCGTCGGGCAGATAGCCCCCTGGAACTACCCCTTCGAGCTGTCCGTCGGTGACGCCCTGCCGGCCTTCGTCGCGGGCAACGCCGTCGTCATGAAGCCCGACACGGAGACCGCGCTGACCGCGCTGTGGGCCCGTGAGCAGCTCATCGAGGCCGGTCTGCCGGAGGACGTCTGGCAGGTCGTCCTCGGCGAGGGCCCGGTCGTCGGCCCGGCCGTCGTCGAGCACGCCGACTATGTCTCCTTCACCGGCTCGACCCGTACCGGCCGCGAGGTCGCCCAGGGCGCCGCCGCCCGCCTGGTCGGCGTCTCCCTCGAACTCGGCGGCAAGAACGCCATGTTGGTGCTGCACGACGCCGATGTGGAGAAGGCCGCCGCCGGCGCGGTCCGCGGCTGCTTCTCCTCCGCGGGCCAGCTGTGCATCTCCATCGAGCGGCTGTACGTCCACGAGTCCATCGCCGACGACTTCATCCAGCGGTTCGCCGCCCGTACGAAGGCGATGCGGCTCGGCAACGCCCTCGCCTACGGCGCCGACATGGGCTCCCTGGTCGGCGAGCGCCAGCTGGAGACCGTCACCGCGCACGTCGAGGATGCCGTGGCCAAGGGCGCCAGGCTCGTCGCCGGCGGCCGCCCCCGTCCCGACATCGGCCCCCTCTTCTACGAGCCCACCATCCTCGACGGCGTCGAGGCACCGATGGCCGTCTGCGGCGAGGAGACCTTCGGCCCGGTCGTCTCCATCTACCGCTTCAGCGACGAGGACGAGGCGGTGGCGCTCGCCAACGCCACGCCCTACGGCCTGAATTCCAGCGTCTGGACCAAGGACGGCCGGCGCGGCCGCGCCATCGCCGCCCGGCTGCGCACCGGCACCGTGAACGTCAACGAGTCCTACGCCGCCGGCTACGGCAGTGTGCAGTCGCCGATGGGCGGCATGGGCGACTCGGGCCTGGGCCGCCGGCACGGCTCCGAGGGCATCCTCAAGTACACCGAGGCACAGACCGTCGCCCATCAGCGGCTGATGCCGCTGGCGCCGTCCTTCGGGATGACGGACGAGAAGTACGCACAGTTCATGACCCGCAGCCTGCGCGCGATGAAGGCGTTCCGACTTCGGTAACAAACCCCCAGGAGAGCCAGTGCCCCAGGAGAACTCTGCCCGGAATCAGGACCCGGACGGCACCGAAAGCGACGCATACGACTACGACGTGCTGGTCATCGGCTCCGGCTTCGGCGGCTCCGTCTCCGCCCTCCGCCTGAGCGAGAAAGGTTACCGCGTCGGCGTCCTGGAAGCCGGCCGGCGCTTCACCCGCGAGACGCTCCCCAAGAACTCCTGGGACCTCCGCAACTATCTGTGGGCTCCGGCGCTCGGCTGCTACGGCATCCAGCGCATCCACCTCCTCGGCAAGGTGATGGTCCTGGCGGGAGCCGGAGTCGGCGGCGGTTCGCTGAACTACGCCAACACTCTCTACGTGCCGCCGAAGCCGTTCTTCGACGACCCGCAGTGGAAGCACATCACCGACTGGCAGGAGGAGTTGAAGCCGTACTACGACCAGGCCCAGCGGATGCTGGGAGTGCGGCTCAACCCGACGATGACGCCGTCCGACGTGCATCTGAAGGCGACCGCGCAGGCCATGGGCGTCGGCGACTCCTTCCACATGGCGCCGGTCGGGGTGTTCTTCGGGGACGGCCACGATGCTGTCAGCGGGGAGGACGCTGTCAGCGGGGAGGAAGCCGGCGGGACGGCGAAGACGTCTCCCGGCGGAGAGGTCGCAGACCCGTACTTCGGCGGCGCGGGCCCCTCCCGCAAGGCGTGCACCGAGTGCGGTGAATGCATGACGGGCTGCCGCCACGGCGCGAAGAACACCCTCAACGAGAACTATCTGCACCTCGCCGAGAAGGCCGGGGCCGTCATCCACCCGATGACATCGGTCGTCGCGCTCACCGAGGACTCACGGGGCGGCTTCGCCGTCCGGACGCTGCCGACGGACAACAAGAAGAAGGGCGAGGGCCGGACGTTCACGGCGCGCCGGGTCGTCGTCGCGGCCGGCACCTACGGTACGCAGACCCTGCTCCACCGCATGAAGGACAGCGGCCTGCTCCCGTACGTCTCCGGCCGTCTGGGCACGCTGACCCGCACCAACTCCGAGGCGCTGGTGGGTGCGCAGACCGACAACCGCCGCTACCGGAAGCGGCACGGCGCGGCGAAGGCCGACTTCACCAAGGGCGTGGCGATCACCTCGTCGATCCACCCCAACGAGAACACCCACATCGAGCCGGTCCGGTACGGCAAGGGCTCCAACTCGATGGGCGGGCTGACCATCCTCCAGGTGCCCTACCGTCCGTCCGGCCGCGTCGCGGGCTGGCTGGGCAACCTGGTCCGCCACCCGTGGCTCGGCCTCCGCTCCCTCTCCAACCGCCGCTGGTCGGAGCGGACCATCATCGGCCTGGTCATGCAGTCTCTCGACAACTCCCTGACGACGTACCGGAAGCCGAACGGCCTCGGCAAGGGCCTGCTCTCCGCGCGCCAGGGTCATGGCGCGCCCAACCCCGAGCAGATTCCGGAGGCGACCGAGGCCGCCACCCTCCTCGCCCAGGAGATCAACGGCTTCGCGGGCTCCAACGTCGGCGAGCTGATGGGCACCCCGCTCACCGCGCACTTCCTCGGTGGCTGCCCGATCGGCGACTCGGCGGACTCCGGCGTCATCGACCCGTACCACCGGCTCTACGGCCACCCGGGCATCTCGGTCGTCGACGGCGCCGCGGTCTCCGCCAACCTCGGCGTCAACCCGTCCCTGACGATCACCGCGCAGGCGGAGCGAGCGATGTCGCTGTGGCCGAACAACGGCGAGCCGGACCCGCGCCCCGCGCAGGGCGCGGCATACCGGCGGTTGGCGCCGGTGGAGCCGGTCAGCCCCGCCGTCCCCCAGAAGGCGTTCGGCGCGCTGAAGCTGCCGTTCCTGGAAGTCCCGCAGGTACCGCCGAAGAAGTCCCTCGCGTAGCGCGGCGTACGCGACGAGGGGCCGCACCTGGGAACGGTGCGGCCCCTCGCTTGTTACGGGTTACGCGGCGGCGGCGCCGGCCGTCTTGCGGCGACGGACGACGAAGATCGCGCCCGCGCCCACGACCATGGCGACCCCGCCCACGAGGGCGACGGTCGGCAGCGCCGAGGAGGAACCGGTCTCGGCGAGCTTGCCGGTGACCGGGATCTCCTTCAGTTCACCCTGCGGGGCGGGCTTGTTGCCCTTGCTCTTGCCCGGCTTGCTCTTGGCCGGCGGCACGCTGCCCGGGTTGGTGCCCGCGACCAGGATGTCGAAGTCGTACTGCGAGACATCCGAGAAGCCGCAGACGTCGTCCTGGTTGTGGTACGCGCCGATGGTGAACGCGAAGCCGTAGCTGCCCGGGGTCTTGGAGTCGACCTTCAGGCGCAGCTTGGCGTCGGCGTACTCATCGGTCTCCAGGCCGTCAATGGACGCGAAGTAGCCGTCCTCGTCGGTGATGGTCTCCCAGGAGCGGGTGTCCTCGTCGTACCACTGCACCGTCAGGAGCTTCGAGACGTCGTCGAAGTTGCCGGTGCTGATACCGGCCAGCGCGACATACGCGTCGACCGACTTCATGGCCTTGTCGGAGGTGTTGGTGGCGCGGAAGGTGAAGTTCTTCCAGCCGGAGCCGGCCACGATCTTGCTGGGCAGGCCGCGCAGTTCGGTGCTGATCGCCATCTCGTCCGACTGAGAGGCGCAGGTCGGGTCGTCGCCCGGCTCCTCGGTCGGCTTGGCGGTGGGCTTGGCCGAGGTGGACGGCTCGGGGGAGTCGCTGGGCTCGGTGTCGCCGCCCGGGGTCGCCGGGGCGGACGGCTCGGCCTCGTCACCGCTCCCGGTCTCCTCACCGGGCTCGGTGCCGTCGTCCGGCTCGGTGTCCTCGGCCGGTGTGGTCTCGCCGTCGGCCGGGGTTTCCGGCTGCGTGGCGGTGTCGTCCGTCTGGTCCGAGTCGGGGGTGCCGGGCGTCGGCTCGGCGCTCACGCTGGATTCGGTCTGCGGATCGGTCGCATACGCGGCGGGGGCCGCCATGAGGGCGGCGGGGGCTATGACGGCCGTCGTGGCGACGGCAGTCAGGGCACGGCGAAGCTTCATCGAGAAACCCCTTGGGGTCCAAAATGCCGCAGGGCGGCACAAGTTGGTAGCGGGCCGTCGCGTTGGGGGGCGCGGTATGGCCGTGCGATTGCAGGTACAAGACCGGCCATGGCCGAAAAGGGTTGCCCACCCGAACCGAAAAAGATCTGGTGACGCCCGTCACACCTTTCACAGCTGGCGCACAGGGATCTCACAGCCCGCGCACAGCCTGCCCTGAGCCGGCACTCAGCCCACGCACAGCGAAGGGCCCCGGACCGTCCACGGAGGGGGGTTGCGGACGGCCACGGGGCCCTTGGCTTCCGGTGTCGGCGTCAGGGCAGCGCCGGCACCGAGGGGCGGCGCTGGGGGGGGGGGTAGCGCCGCTGGTTCAGGGGGTGGTGCTCGATGGTGCGGAGCGCACGGTGGTCGGACCAATGGCAGTGCGGGGTCCATGCCGTGCGCGGCAAGTGGTTCGTCAAGCATCGTCCTGGATGCGCCTCATCCGGCGCAACCGTTTCGACGGGATGCGGTCGGTCCCGGGCGTCCCCAGGACCGACCACCCCATCGGATGTGACCGGGCTGCTGTCCCCTGCTGACCGGCCACGTGCACCGGAACGAGGTCCCACGACGCGGACCGCGGCAAGCGGCCGGCGTCTCATCGCTCCGGCTGTCCGCCCGTGGGGCGGCGTCTACGCGTAGTCCTGCAGGCCGCGCCTGGCTGGCGTGGCACCGGGATCAACGAAGCCTCTCGGCGGCCGGTCACGCGCCGTACGGGTGAGACGGCAACCGAACTCAGATCCGGCCCCGGGACAGCTCCAGCAGGGTCATCGCGAGCGCGGTGCCGGGCTTGCCCAGCTGGTCCCTGTAGTGGGCCAGGATCTCCATCTCGCGGGAGAGGTTCACCCGCCGGCCGCCGGAGCCGACCCGCTCGCGCTGGATGACGGCCGAGACGGCCATCCGCTCCTGGACGAGGCCGATGATCCGGCCGTCGAGATCGTCGATCCGGCTCCGCGCGTCGGCGATCACGTCGGCCGCCTCCGGGGAGCGTGCGCCGGTGTCGGGGGTGCTGGGGGCGGCGGTCGTGGTCTGGGTGCTCATATCCGTGTCTCCTGGGGTGAGTGACCCCGGAGCCGATGATCGGTCCCGGACGAACGACAGGCGCCCCGGACCTTGTCGGCCCGGGGCGCCTGGGAAGTCGCTTGTCAGTGGATCAAGCAGCACGACCATGGCAGCCGGATGGGCCGGTGCCATAGGTAAAGACGAAGGTCAGCTGCTTGGACATGGGGCCCAGTATGAGGCCGGTAGAATCGAAAGTCCAACCCCTGCTCCACACCGCCGGAAGGCCGCCGAAGTGCCATCAGGACCCCCTGCCGCCGCCCCGGACGTCGTCCTCGTAGTCGACTTCGGCGCTCAGTACGCCCAGCTCATCGCCCGCCGCGTCCGTGAGGCCCGGGTCTACAGCGAGATCGTGCCGTCCACCATGCCGGTGGCCGAGATGCTCGCCAAGAACCCGAAGGCGATCATCCTTTCTGGCGGTCCCTCGTCGGTCTACGCCGACCACGCGCCCCGTCTCGACCGTGCGTTGTTCGAGGCCGGCGTCCCCGTCTTCGGCATGTGCTACGGCTTCCAGCTCATGGCCACCACCCTCGGCGGCACCGTCGACAACACGGGCGCGCGGGAGTACGGCCGCACCCCGCTGACCGTCTCCAAGCCCGGCTCGACGCTCTTCGAAGGCACCCCGGCCGAACAGCCCGTCTGGATGTCGCACGGCGACGCCTGCTCTGCCGCCCCCGAGGGCTTCACCGTCACCGCCTCCACGGACGTGGTCCCGGTTGCCGCCTTCGAGAACGACGAGAAGAAGCTCTACGGCGTCCAGTACCACCCCGAGGTCCTGCACTCCACGCACGGCCAGCAGGTCCTGGAGCACTTCCTCTACCGCGGCGCGGGCATCGAGCCCAGCTGGACGATGGGGAACATCATCGAGGAGCAGGTCGCCGCGATCCGCGAGCAGGTCGGCACCAAGCGCGCGATCTGCGGCCTCTCCGGCGGAGTGGACTCCGCGGTCGCCGCAGCCCTCGTCCAGAAGGCCATCGGCTCCCAGCTGACCTGCGTGTATGTGGACCACGGCCTGATGCGCAAGGGCGAGTCCGAGCAGGTCGAGAAGGACTTCGTGGCGGCCACCGGCGTCCAGCTGAAGGTCGTCGAGGCCGAGGAGCGCTTCCTCAACGCACTGGCCGGGGTCAGCGAACCCGAGCAGAAGCGGAAGATCATCGGCCGCGAGTTCATCCGGGTCTTCGAGCAGGCCCAGGCCGAGCTGGTCGCGGAGGCCGGCGTCGAGGGCGAGGAAGTGGCGTTCCTCGTCCAGGGCACGCTCTACCCGGACATCGTCGAGTCCGGCGGCGGCACCGGCACCGCCAACATCAAGTCGCACCACAACGTGGGCGGACTGCCCGACGACATCGAGTTCGAGCTCGTCGAGCCGCTGCGGCAGCTGTTCAAGGACGAGGTCCGGATGGTCGGCTCGGAGCTCGGCCTGCCGGACGAGATCGTCCACCGCCAGCCGTTCCCCGGCCCCGGCCTGGGCATCCGAATCGTCGGCGAGGTCACCAAGGACCGCCTCGACCTGCTCCGCGAGGCCGATGCCATCGCCCGCGAAGAGCTGACCGCCGCCGGCCTGGACCGCGAGATCTGGCAGTGCCCGGTCGTGCTCCTGGCCGACGTCCGCTCGGTCGGCGTCCAGGGCGACGGCCGCACCTACGGCCACCCGATCGTGCTGCGCCCGGTGTCCTCCGAGGACGCGATGACCGCGGACTGGACCCGGATGCCGTACGAGGTCCTGGCACGCATCTCCACCCGCATCACGAACGAGGTCGCCGATGTGAACCGCGTGGTGCTGGACGTCACCAGCAAGCCGCCGGGGACGATCGAGTGGGAGTGACCTCCCCCTGAGATCAATGGCTGCGCCGCCGCCCATTCGTTTGGGCGGCGGCGTTGTCGTTTGCACTCGGCACGCTGCCGACACGGCCCGCAATCCCGTCCATGGGAGGGCTGATGACCGCTGACATCGATCCGACCGCCATCGACGAGCTCTGGCAAACGGTTGACGCCGCCTCCCGCGCCGCACATCATGGATTTCGAATAGCGATATTGAGATTCCGGTAAGCGGAAGTAAGTGGGTGTGGCGCAATGAGCACGATCGGCTTCATCGGCCTCGGCATCATGGGCAGCCCCATGGCCGTGAACCTCGCGAAAGCCGGCCACACCGTGCGCGGCTGGAACCGCAGCCCCGGCCGCGCGGACGCGCTGGTCGCAGCGGGCGGCACGGAGGCGGCGTCGATCGCCGAAGCGGTGCGCGACGCGGCCGTCGTGATCACCATGGTCCCGGCGTCCCCGCAGGTCGAGGCCGTCGCGTACGGCCCCGACGGCATCCTGGAGAACGCCCGGCCCGGCACCCTCCTCATCGACCACTCCTCGATCACCCCGCAGACCTCCATCGACCTGGCCGAGGCGGCCGCCGGCAAGGGCGTCCGGGTGCTGGACGCCCCCGTCTCCGGCGGTGAGGCGGGCGCCGTCGAGGGCGTGCTGTCGATCATGGTCGGTGGGGACCGGGCCGACTTCGACGCCGCGCGGCCGGTGCTCGACGCGGTCGGCACGACCGTGGTGCACTGCGGGCCGCACGGCTCCGGCCAGACCGTCAAGGCCGCCAACCAGCTCATCGTCGCCGTCAACATCCAGGCCTGCGCCGAAGCCGTCGTCTTCCTGGAGAAGTCCGGCGTCGACCTCGCCGCCGCCCTCGACGTCCTGGGCGGCGGACTGGCCGGCTCCACCGTCCTGACCCGCAAGACGGACAACTTCAAGAATCGCGACTACCGGCCCGGCTTCACACTGGAACTGCACCACAAGGACATGGGCATCGTCACCGACGCCGCGCGCACCGTCGGCGCCAACCTCCCGGCCGGCGCCGCCGCGGCCCAGCTCATCGCCTCCGCCGTGGCCCGCGGCGACGGCGCCCTCGACCACTCGGCGCTCCTGCGGGGCGTGGAGGCGCTGAGCGGGTACGGGCAGGGGTGAGCGGTCGGCTCGGCCCCGTTCAGCCCCGTACGGCCGTCTCCAGGCGCTCCAGTGTGGTGGCCATCGCCGGACCCATCCGCTTCGGGTAGCCGGGGAGTTCGATGACGAGGCGCGGGAGGCGGGCGCGCGACCAGTCGTAGGTGTGCGTGACCCGCGTGGTGCCCGCGTCGTCAGCGGCGGCCAGCTCATAGCGCCAGCGCTGGCCGCCGACGAACCGCCGGCCGCGGAACTCGCCCCAGGTCTCCCAAGCGATCAGCCGGTCACGCTCGTATTCGACAACGACATTCACCGACCGGTACGGGATGCGCCCCTGAGCCATCGCCATGCTGAACCGGTCACCGGGGCCCAGCAGGGACGGGCCGCCGGGACGGCCGCGCAGCATGCCCGAACCGTCCAGCTCGGCGTGCCGGACGGGATCCCGCAGGACGGCGAAGATCTGCTGCGGCATGCCGCCGATGTCCTTGCTGACCGATATGGACCTCATGGTGTGTCCTCTCTGGTGCACAGCTCCGGGTGTGCGCGCCGATCGCCATGCGCGCCCGTCACAGCCCTGGCTCCTGTGGTACCGAAGGGTAGCTTCCGTCCCGAGCGCTGTTCGGGCGATTCGGCCGAGAGGAGGGCGTCGCGGACCAAATCGCCGCGCGCGACCCGGAGTTCACCCCCCCGCCTCTGGGCGGCCAGTCCCTTCGGGATGTCCTTCGAGCACATCACGGTCGGTGAGCGATCCCGTCCTGGGGGAGTTGCTGGACCTGATCACCCAGGGCGTCCGCGCCTGCTGCGAGTCCCTGCCCATGTGCTGCGCGTAACGCAGGTTCGCGCAGGTCAGAAGCCTGCGGCAGCGAATCGCGCCCGGCGTGGACGAGACGTTGGCCCAGTGGATTGCCGAGCAGGCCGCATGCGCCCCGCATCCCGGAGAGCAGCTTTGTGAGCCGCCCGCAACCCGGGCACCGACATGGCCGACCGGCCACGGAGCACCCCGAGAGGCCCTCACCACGCCAAGGCAGGGCCTCTCGCGCGCTCCTAGTGAGACCCGAGATGCTTGCGTGCCGCCTCGACGAAGGCCGCACGGTAGGCCTTGAACGTCTCCCAGATCCCGTCCGGTTCGGCCTCCTGCTCGTGCATGAACCGGATGCAGGCAAGGAGCGTCTCGGCCTCTGCGACAGGCCCCACGCCCTCAAGATCGATCATGTTGAAGGCGGCCTGCGTCGCGGTGTACGCCTTGTCGGTCGCGGTGAGTGCTTCCCGACTGCCGGCGTAGTCCCCACGCCACCGATGCCAATCAACCCGGGCCTCGGCGTCGGTCGCGGTAAGGAATGCCGCGTAAGTCTCTCTGTGCGCCAGGTAGATCGGCGTCCAGTCCTGCGCCACCTTGCCCACCTCCACAAGCAGGGAACGAGCGCTACCCGATGGCAGCGCAGGTCACCCTGACACGATCGTGATCCATCGAGAAGGCACCGGACCGCACGATCGGTGGCGAAGCATCGTTCCCGTCGCGCCGCGAGGAGTTCGTGTGCTCATCTTCGACCGGTCGGCGTGAATCATCCCTTCTTGTCCACCAAGTTGATCAACGCCCGGCGTGCAAGTTGATCAACGCTTGGTCTGCGAGTTGATCAACGCCCGGTCCGTGAGTTGATCAACGCCCGGTGTGCGAGTTGATCAAGGATCGGTCGGTGAGTTGATCAAGGCCTGTTGCCAAAGTTGATCAACTCCCCGGCTTCCGGCGCCACATCCTGTCGATCTCGGCTCATTGAAGGGCGGTTCGGAGTGTTGTGCCATGGGCCGGCCAGCCGCCGAGGACCCGGATGCCGGCGCCGATGAGCGGTGCGGGACTTTTCATATTAGTGTCCCAATCACTGTACGAAGTGGATCTGTTACAGATCGCATCCGTTCAATGAATGGAGGAGCAAATGCGCAAGCTTCGCAAGGCTGCCGTCGTGGTCGCCGTCCTCGGCAGCGTCAGCTTCCTCGGCGCCGGCACCGCCTCCGCCCATGGGCATGGTGGCTGCAAGTCGCACGACATGAACATCGATATCCTAGGCGAGGTCGGAATCCTCAACGGACTGCTGGGCAACGCGATCAACGGCGAGGGTAACCCGGGTGCGCAGATCACCCACCTGGGGTCGTCCTGCGGTTGGTAGGGCGTCGCAACCAAATGGGCCCCGGTGTCCGAGCCACAGGCCCGGCGCAGGGGCCCATTTTGCGGCCTTTTCCGGCCTCCATCCGGGCCCTGAGAGAAGCTGAGCCCGGCAATGCGGGCCGGAGCCTCGGGTGCCGCGGTTGTCCGGGCGGGTAGGCGCGACGCGTGCAGTTCGGCTCCGGCCGGGTGCGGACGCGAGAGGCGAGCCGGATCACCCATAGTGCCGGGTCGAGCCATCCCGCTCCGCCTGACGCCCACGCCCAGTCCGCGCTCTCTGTTCGGTGGGTGACCTCTGTCCGGTGGGTGACCTTTGTCCGGTGGGGGACGAGGGTGTTGCGGGGGGTGCATTCCGTGTGCAATTGCCGGTCGCCGTCGCGGAGTTCGGACGGTCCGGGCATCTTCGACTGGGGGCTACATTCGGCGGGGGAACACAGGGGAGTCGGCGCCCTGCGGGCCGGACGCTCCGCCGGCCCGCAAGGTCGTGCTCACACGTGCGGGAACAGGTCGATGAACGGCCCGGAGCTGGCGGTGATGCCGTGGCGGAAGGGCGAGTCGAAGTCCCAGACCAGGAAAAGCAGGAAGGCGATCAGCGCGCTGAAGAGGCCGGCCATCAGCAACTCGCGTCCCGAGCGCCGGATTTGCAGCGTGAAGATGACGCCGATGGTGATGGCGCCGCCGGCGACCAGTCCGAACCAGACCATGGACGGCAGCGTCGAACCGGCGGCGCCGTTACGGGCGTAGCGGGCCCCGTCGGCCACCGCGACCTGATCGATGAGGGGCTGGTAGGACTGCCCTTCGAAGTCGTTGCGCGGGTGGTAGTCGGTGACATCGGCGCGGACCTTCGCCAGCAGGTCTGTGCCGCGCGGGGTGAGTTCTCCCTTGTCGGCCATCACCTTCCATTCCTTCTTCACCACATGGCTGACGTAGGCGTTGACGTCCGTGCGGATGCGTTCCCGCACGGGGGCCGGGTACGCCCGAGCCCGCGCGCTGACCTCGTGCAGGGCCTGCGCCTCGGCCTGCACGGTGTCCTCGGCGGCGGTCCGGGCCTCCCAGACGCCGGCGATGGCCAGCCCCAGGACGATCGCGTACACCACCCCCACCATCATCGTCATGTACTCGATGACATCGGGTGTTTCGGACGGGTCGTCGTCCTCACCGATCCGGCGCTGCTTGAGGACCGTGATGGTCAGGACGACACCGCAGGAAGCGGCCATGGCGAGAGCCAGCACAAACCATTGCGACATGAGGCCTCCTACGAGGAACGGCGCCCGGAGTTACCGGACGAGGAGCTCGAACGGGGACGGAGAGCGGCACCGGCCAGCACGGCCGGGGCGGTGATCAGCAGGGTTCTGGTCACCATGGAGCGCCCGTCGCGCGGTTTCTGGGCCACCGGCGCGTAGCTGCGGGGGAGGGTGGGCGAGGGCTTCGGCGGGCGAGGGGTGGGCCGGTGTGACGGCGGGGGCGGGGGCGGCGGCGGTGCGGGACGGGTGCTGTGTGCGGGCGGCGGTGGTGGTGCCGGTGCCGGCGGTGGTGGTGGTGGTGTTGCCCGGTGCTTGGGGGCGGCTGGTGGCGGTGCGGGCGGACGGGGCGCCGGTGGACGATGGGGGGCCGGAGTGGGCGACGTACACGGAAAGTGCCAGCCGTCCGGCATCGGGAATCCGGTCGGTACGTCAACGGGCGGACTCGTCCCGGCGTAGGCGCAGTTGTCCCCGGTGATGCCACGGCCGTGGGCTGCCGCGGACGGTGTCGGGCCGCCCAACGCCACCGTGACTCCGGTCAGCAGGATGAATGCGGCGGCGGTGAGGCCCGGACCCACCCGATGCCTGGGCCCCACCCGATGTGATGTGTGAGGGCCCAGAGCGCTGGTTGAACCGAATGAACTGTGAGAAGCGTGTGAGGCGTGGGTTCTGTGCGTTGCGTGCGTTGCGTGCGTTGCGTGCGTTCCACGCGTTCTGGGTGTTCCCGGTGGTCCGGGCGGTCCGGGTGTTCCCGGTGGTCCGGGTGTTCCTTGTGCTCTGTGCGTACTGAGTGTTCCGTGTGCACTGGATGTTCCGTGTGCACTGGGTGTTGCGTGTGTTCGGTGTATTTTCCACACGCCGGGAGCTTGCGCAGCGCGGGTGCCGCTCAGCCTTCACGGTCCGCCGGTTCCCCCGAACGTGGGAAGCGGCGCGTTCGCGGGGCTGTCTGCCGCATGGCTGTGCGTATCGCCGGCCGTGAAGTCGCATGTCAACCCGCAGAAATCACAGTCACCCTTCGTCAGCTGGACTTTTGGTCGCCGGGGTGGGTGCGTACGGCACAATTCCCTTGCAAAGAAAAGAAGTTGATCGCGAGTGGCGGCGGGGCGGTAGCGGACGTGTCGGTGGAAGCGGCGGGCAGGGTGGCCGGAACGGGCGAGTCAGGGGGTGGCACGGAGGGCGGCGACGGCGGCGCGTGTCTGTGCGGACGGTGCCCGCACGGCGCCCGCGAGGGGCACCGGCAGGCGGTCGCCGCGTTTGTCGCGCTGCGCGAGGACTTCGCGGTGGGGCGCGGCGTGCCGGCCGGGCTCGCACACTCCGCCGGGGCCGCCCGGCAGTGGGTCTCCGACGAACTCGCACTGTCCGCACGGGTGCTGGCCGAACGTGGCACCGCCGAAAAGGTCGCCTGGCTGGCGGCCGTACGGTGGCGCACCCTGCTCGTCGTGTGGGCCGCCGTCGTGGCACTGCTGCTCGGGCAGGCGCTGACCGCCATCGGATCGGGCTGGACCATGGCCCGCACGGCGGGACTGATCGCGGCCGTCGTGATGGCCCTCATGCTGACGGCGGTGGCTTGGCGGCACCGTACACAGGGCGGCGTGCTGGCGCCGCTGATCGGCGAGGACGGGCGGCTGTCCACCTCGCGCGCGGTCGCCGTCGGCTGGGTGGCCGCGGTGCTGTACGCGGTGCTGCTGGCGGCCGTCCAGCTGGCGGCGGCACCCGGCCCGGACGAGCGGCGCCGCCTCCTCAGCGGACTCGGACTCTCCCACTCCGTCGCCCTGTTGGCGGCGCTGGCGATCGGGTACGCAGTCGCGGTGCTGGCGTACGGCCTGGTTGCTGCGCGGATCCGGACGGGACGGCTGCAGAAGGTCCCGGCCGAACGGCCCAGGGCCGTCGACCTGCTGGCGGACGACGCGGGGCGCGGCAGCTTCACGGATGCGCAGTACGCGCTGGTGAACGCGGCCATGGTGGGCCTGGTGCTGGTGCGGCTGGCCGGCCGGCCCGGTCAACTCCCCGACCTACCCTGGGGATTGGTGGCTCTGGCGGCTCTCTCCGGGGCGACGTATCTCTGCGGGAAGGTGATGGAGGGCGGCCGTCCGGTCATTCTGTCGGTCGTGCGGTCCCGGGAGCTGGGCGATCTCGCCGCGCCGATCCGCACCGGCGACGACATCGAGATCCGCGGCACTGGCTTCGTCCCGCCGGGCGCCGGCACTCCGCACCGGCTCGCCCACACCGTCGTACGGATCGGCGCGGTGCATGTCCCGGTCCCCCTGGTCCCGGTCGCGGGCGGCTTCGCCAACCCGACGGACGGGGTCCTGACCGTGCCGGTGCCGGTCGACGTGGAACCGGGCCGGGTGAAGGTCAGCGTGGTCACGGCGGCAGGCGTGGAGACGCGCGGCTATCCGATCGATGTGCAGGACTGAGACACACCGGGCCGAGGGGCGGCGCCTGGCAGCGCAGGGCTGAGGGGCGCAGGACCCGGGGCGCCTCCGCAATGTTTCTCTTTCGTGTGCGGCAGCCCTCTGACGTGCGTCGGGTGGTTGAACGTGCCGCGCACATGCGTACGTATCTCTCCCCATGAGGCGCGGTCGCGGGCACAATCGAGTGCTCCCGGTGGCAACGGAGAGGCGGACGTCATGGTTCATGCGGATCGTACGATCGGTGCCGATTTGGGAGGGACCGGTGTCGGCGGCTCCGGGATGCGGGGACAGCTGGCGCGGTATGCGCTGCTGCCGCTGCGCCTCTTCCTGGGCGGCACCTTCATCTACGCGGGGCTCGACAAGCTGACGGATCCCGGCTTTCTGGCAGCCAGTGGCACAGGCTCGCTGGCCGAGACGCTGCGTCAGGTGCATGACGCGGCGGCGCTGCCACAGCTGGTGGAGCTGGCCCAGCAGAGCCCGGTGGGCTTCGGTTACGCCATCGCCATCGGCGAACTGGCGGTGGGCGTCGGGACGCTCATCGGACTGCTGGGTCGGCTGGCGGCATTCGGCGGAGCGCTGATCTCGCTGATGCTGTGGCTCACCGTGAGCTGGTCGATCGAGCCGTACTACTACGGCAGCGACCTCGCCTATCTGATGGCCTGGGTCCCGCTCATATTCGCCGGTGCGCCGATGCTCTCCCTCGACAAGGCGATGACGACCCGCCGTAGCCGGCACGGGGCCCAGTTGTTCGGCTGACCGCGGACGCCGTTCCGGCCGGTGGCGTGAATGCCGCTTCATGATGTGGGTGCCGCTTCACGACTGGTGCGAGAGGTGGCGGCGGGTCGTGGCCCAGATGGCGGCGGTGATACCGGAGAGGACCAGGCCGGCGGGGACGGCGAAGAAGAGCCAGAGGCCGGGCGCGTGCCAGACGCCGAGGGCGTCCAGGCCGTAGCCGGCGCCGACGGTGATGGCCGTAACGCCCGAGATCAGGCGGGCCGGTTCGAAGGGGTGGCGCTTCATGAGGGGGCTCCCTGAGGGGTCGGGGGCGTCGACGGCACGGGCGTGGGCACGGCGTTGCGCACGTCGACCTGGCCGGCGCCCACTCTGAGGTCAAGGTCCAGGGCGCCGCGTGGTTTCTCACCCTTCTTGAGGCCCTCGGCGGGCAGCGTGACCGTCCGCTCCTGACCACCGGCGGACAGGTCCACATCGTCGGCCGCATCGCCGGGCAGCTGGACATCACCGACGCCGAGGGAGATACGGAGATGGACGGTGACACCCTGGGGCAACGTCACCTGGAGCCGTCCGGCGCCCACCTCCGCGCGGGTACGGACCGCACGGCCGTCCTTGAGGGGCAGCCCGCTGAGGTCCAGGCTGCCTTCCCCGGCCCCGAGTTCGTAGGACGGCTGGACGGCGGCGAGGCTGCTCGGCGCCCAGGTGCGGTGCTGCCAGTTGGTGGTGATGTTGTCGGGCAGCGCCGTCGCGCCCGCCAGCAAGACGGCGGTCAGCGCGACCATGAAGACCGTGCCGCCGCCCGTGCGGCCCAGCCAGGCGCTGAGCACCAGGCCCAGGCCGAAGACGACCAGCGCGCAGGCCAGCCCCGCCTGCAGGGACGGCGCAAGCGCGTCGTGCCGGGAGACGCCTAGGGCGGTACCGGTGCCGGCGAGCAGGGCCAGCAGGAACGTCCAGCCGCCGATCGGGCGGCCGGCCCGGGCCGGCCGGCGCGGGACACGCGCGGCGTGCGGCGGCACGGCCGGCCGCGGGCGGCCTCCGGACCAGGAGCCGCGCGGCCCGCGACCGGCGGACCCGCCCGCACCGTGCTCGAACTCGTAGGTGACATCGAGGGAACCGTCCTCGGGCCCCCACAGATAGCCCTGGCCGGCCATCGCCTCCCTGGAGCGTGGGTCGCGCCACCACGACGGACTGTTCGGCGCCGGGGGCGCCTTGGTCTCCGGCGGGGCGTCGGCGACGGCCTGGGCGGTGGCGGCGCCCATCGACTCCAGGCCCTCGGACTCCGCCCTGCGGCGCTGCCGAGACCAGTAGGCGGAGCCGGCCACGGCCAGCGACAGCATGATGGCGAAGGACATCACGCTGCCCTTGCCGAGCGTCGTCAGAAACAGCGCACAGCCGACCAGCGCGAAGAGCAGGGCCGACAGCGCGGAGCCCTCGACGCGTCCGGAGAGCAGCCTGCGGCCTTCGTTCTCCTCCTCGCCCTCCAGAGGAATGATGAGCCACGCGAAGCCGTAGACGATCAGGCCGAGGCCGCCGGAGACGGCGAGGACGGCCAGCACGATCCGGAAGATGACCGGGTCGAGATCCCACTGCCGGCCCAGCCCGCCGCACACCCCGGCGACCACCTTGTGTCGCCGGCTGCGGCGCAGCGTGGTCTGCGGCGGGCCGGCGCCGGCGCCGGAGGGTGCCGACTCCTCGGCAGGGGCTGCATCGTTCATGAAGCCATGGTGACAAGCGCGACGGAATCCCGGCATCCGTGGAAACCCTGGCAGATCCCTGAGATTCGCCGCGGAGAACCCTGATATCCCTCGCGGGTTCGCATATCGACCCGCCCCTTGCCCGGATCGCCCTCATCCCTGCCCGCGGGCGGAAACCGGGCCGGAGCCACGCGGTGGCCGGAGGCCGCTCCGCCGACGCCGGAGACTATCCTGGCGCCCCGGATACGTACGGGTTTCCGGAGGGGCGTGCGGTGACGGAGGCGGCGTCGGTGGACGAGGGGCGACTGGTCGCCGGGCGGTACCGCCTGGTCGAACGGATAGGCCAGGGCGGTATGGGCACCGTCTGGCGGGCGCGGGACGAAGTCCTCGGCCGCCAGGTCGCGGTCAAACGACTGCATGTCTCGGTCCAGCTGGAACCGGACGAACTCGCCACCCGCCACGAGCGCACCACCCGCGAGGCGCAGGCCGCGGCCCGCATCAACCACCCGAATGTGGTGGGCGTGCACGATGTCGTGGACGACGCCGGCCTGCCGTGCATCGTCATGGAGTACGTCCCGTCCTCAACGCTCGGCGACGCCATCAAGGAGGCCGCCCGGGAGGACCGTTCGCTGCCGCCGAGGGAGGTCGCGCGCATCGGGCGCGGCATGATCGCGGCGCTCCGTGCCGCCCACTCGGCCGGCGTGCTGCACCGCGACGTCAAGCCGGGCAACGTACTCCTCGGCGAGGACGGCCGGGTCGTCCTCACCGACTTCGGCATCGCCGTCGCCTCCGGTACCTCCACGCTCACCAAGACCGGCGAGCTGGTGGGCTCCATCGACTACTTGGCACCCGAACGGGTCAAGGGCGGCACCCCCGGACCCGCCTCCGACCTGTGGGCGCTGGGCGCGACGCTCTATCAGGCGGTCGAGGGTCGCCCCCCGTTCCGCAAGCACACCGCCATCGAGACGGCGTACGCGATCGCCATGGACCCGCTGGAGCCGCCGCGCAACGCCGGCCAGCTGACCTCCCTGATCGAGGCACTGCTCGCCAAGGAACCGGAGGACCGCCCGACGGCCGAGATCGTCGAACGGGCGCTCCGGGCGGCGGAGGCGGACGCGGATACGGCCCTGCTGGGCCGCGGCGCGCTGTGGCCGGGCGACGGAGCCGGAAGCGGGAGCGGCAGCGGGGAAGCGACATCGGGCGACGGGGAGCGCGCGTCCACCCGTCCGGTGCCATGGACCCCCGCGTCCGCCTCGGGCGCCGAGCCGGAGCCCGCGCCGGACTCCCGCACGGAGACCGTTCTCAAGGGCGGCACGGGACGCCGCCGCGCCATCGCATGGGGCGTCACGAGCGCCCTCGCCGCCGTGGCCATCACGGGCGGAGTCCTCTACGCGACGGGCTACTTGAACCCGTCCACGGACCAGGCATCAGGGAACACGACACCCACGCAGCACAGCACCACCGGAAAGCCGAAGCCCAGCCCGTCCCCGAGCAAACTCCCGCCCGTCCCAGCGGGGTATCACCAGGTGGAGGAGAAGGAGTTCGGAGTCTCTTTTCCTGTTCCTGACGGATGGACTCGCGAATTCAATCCGCAGCTGAAAGAGATCAACTACATTGATCCCTCTGGGCTGGTCAACCTGAAGGTCAGCGTGCTGAACTTCGCGAGTCCGAATCACGTCCAGCATTTCGAGCAGGTAGAGCAGCAGACCAAGGCGCAGGTGTCCGGGTACGAACGAATGCGGCTCCAGGGCACGACATTCCGGGACGACCCGGCGGCTATCTGGGAGTTCAGATTCAAGGGGCGTGCCCGCGAATTCCGGGCGGCCGACCTGGGCTTCGGCCGAGAAGGCGGCAAGGAGTACGCGATTTACCTTTCCGCACCTGACGCTCAGTGGCAGCAGTACGAATCCGTATTCGCAGCGGTCCGTGACGGGTTCAGTCATGATTAGCATGTGGCCGGTGATGCGGAATCCGCGGCACTCCGTAGTGCTCTGGGCGGCATTCCCCTTATCGCCTCTGAGTATCGTCTCTGATTATTGCCTCTGAGGATGGCTTGGCCCATCCAGCTGCGAGGGGGCGCCTCGTATCTTCAGCGCGGTAGCAGCGCTCGCCCCACTCCTGAAGGTCGTCCTACGCGCTCCATGCTGAGATGACTGGCGCTTCGTTGTGTCGACCGCGCGAGGCGGGTGATCAGCCCGCGCGGAATTGCGCCGGAATCAACTCACGCGACTCACCTCGGTTGAACGTTGAGCTGCGTGCGAATTGCAACCCCGTCACCGCACCGCCGAACTCCGGGTCTGATCAGGGTCAACCCTGATGCCCAGCACGCACGCGGCGTGTGACGATCGGACACATGACCACCGCGCCGCCCCGCGCCGGGACGAGCTACACCCCGACGCCGGACCCCGACGAACCGCCCGTGCGGAAGCTCTACCGCAGCGCCGACGGGCGGCTGCTCGGCGGTGTCGCGCGCGGCCTCGCGGGGCATCTCGGGCTGCCGGTCTCCTGGGTGCGGATCGTGTTCGTGGCGCTCTTCATGGCCGAGGGCATGGGCGCGCTGCTCTATGCCGCGTTCTGGTTCTTCGTGCCGCTGGGAGTCGGCGGTGTGGAAGCCCGGCGCCGTGCGCCGACCGATGACAAGCGGCGGCTGCTGCACCGCAAGCCTGACAAAGGCCAGGTCTTCGCACTGATCGCGCTGCTGATCGGCGCCTCGATCGTCGCGTCCAGATTCCAGCTGGGCCAGGCCAACGGCTATCTCTGGCCGGTGCTGCTGATCGCCGCCGGCGTCGCCCTCGTGTGGCGCCAGGCGGACAACGCGCGCCGTGCGCAGTGGCTGGAGCTCGGCCGCCGCAAGGGCCTGCTGCCGATGCTGCGGGGCGCGGCCGGAGTGGCGCTCGTCGGCATCGGCGTGACCGGCATCGTCGTACTGCAGGGCTCGGTGCAGCACCTCGGCTCGGTCCTGCAGGCCGCGCTCGCCGTCGTGGTCGGAATAGCGCTCCTCGCGGGCCCCTACCTCGTGCGCATGATGCAGGACCTCTCCGAAGAGCGGCTGATGCGCATCCGCGCCCAGGAGCGCGCCGAGGTCGCCGCCCATGTCCACGACTCCGTCCTGCACACCCTCACCCTGATCCAGCGCAGCGCCGACGACCCCCGGGAGGTCGCGCGGCTGGCCCGTGCCCAAGAGCGCGAACTGCGCGCCTGGCTCTACAAACCCGAGGGCCGAGGCAAGGACGAGGACGACGAACCGGAAACCCTGGCGGAGGCGGTGCGCACGGCCGCCGCGGAGGTGGAGGACCACCACGGCGTCCCGATCGAGGTCGTGATCGTCGGCGACTGCCCGCTGGACGAGGCACTGGGCGCCCAGATACAGGCCGCACGCGAGGCCATGGTCAATGCCGCCAAATACGGTGGCGAGGGCGGCGCGGTGCAGGTATTCGCCGAGGTGGAGGGCCGTACGGTCTTCGTCTCGGTGCGCGACCACGGCCCCGGGTTCGACCTGGACGCGGTCCCCGAGGACCGGATGGGCGTACGCGAATCCATCATCGGCCGGATGGAACGCAACGGTGGCACGGCCCGGCTCCGCTCGGCCCCCGACGGCGGCACGGTCGTGGAGCTGGAAATGGAGCGCGGCGAAGAGCGCAGTGGACGACCGCAATGAATGACGCCGTGGACGAGCACAACGGATGGGTGCAACGGATGAGCGCAACGGGTGGGTGCAACGGATGAGCGCAACGGGTGGGTACAACCGATGAACGCAACGGATGAACGCAACGGATGAGTGCAGCGAAGGCTGTGCGACTGGCCACGCGACTCCTTGCCTGACTGGTTGCGTGGCTGGTTGCGCGATGGCGACCGGAGGCGGCATGGCGCGCCGGGGAGCGGGATGATGACGGGGCAGACACCGAGGGACGGGCGGACGAGATGAGCAGCGACGGCGCACAGCAGGACGGCGCACGGCAGGACGGCGCACAGCAGGGCGAGGCCGGCACCGAGGCGGCCGAAGACCGGACCGTACGGGTCGTGCTGGTCGACGACCACCGGATGTTCCGGGCGGGCGTCCAGGCCGAGATCGGCGAGACCGAGCGCACCCGCGTAGAGGTGGTCGGCGAGGCCGCCGACGTCGACCAGGCGATCACGGTCATCACCGCCACCCGCCCCGAGGTCGTCCTCCTGGACGTCCACCTCCCCGGGGGCGGCGGCGTCGAGGTCCTGCGCCGCAGCGCCACCATGATGGCCGACGCCGGGCGCCCGGTCCGCTTCCTCGCGCTCTCCGTCTCGGACGCCGCCGAGGACGTCATCGGGGTCATCCGCGGCGGCGCCCGCGGCTATGTCACCAAGACCATCACCGGCACGGACCTGGTCAATGCCATCTTCCGGGTCGCCGACGGCGACGCGGTGTTCTCCCCGCGGCTGGCCGGCT
This sequence comes from Streptomyces sp. NPDC050636, assembly GCF_040654775.1. Lineage (NCBI taxonomy): Bacteria > Bacillati > Actinomycetota > Actinomycetes > Kitasatosporales > Streptomycetaceae > Streptomyces > Streptomyces sp. NPDC050636. The sequence goes on along the minus strand of NZ_JBFAIP010000006.1, from coordinate 165,959 downwards.
TCGTCCTGGACGCCTTCGCCTCCACGGACGCCCCGCCCGTGGACGAGGACATGGACCGGCTCACCCAGCGCGAGCGCGAGGTCCTTCGGCTGATCGCGCGCGGTTACGCGTACAAGGAGATCGCCAAGCAGCTGTTCATCTCCGTGAAGACGGTCGAATCGCATGTCTCGGCGGTGCTGCGCAAGCTCCAGCTCTCCAACCGCCATGAGCTGACGCGCTGGGCGGCGGCCCGTCGGCTGGTCTGACACCGGAACCGACCAAGGAGTGCAAGGGCTGAGTGAGCCTACGGTCCGACGGAGCAAAGGGATGTCAGGACCGAAGGGCCGAAGGACTGAAGGGTGTAAGGACTGAAGGGGTGTAAGGGCTAAAAGGACGAAAGGCCCTGCAAAGAAGGGCCGAAGTCGGGCAACCAGATCCAGGCGGATCGTCATCTAACGACGCGGAAAAGGCCCGCTGCCGGCGGTGGGGCCGGAACCACGCCCACGTCGTCCGCGTATGTGTCCTGGAAACGAGATCCCGATGAGCCTGACGGGTACGCCCTTCTTCCTCACCTCGATCGCGCTGTTGATCGTCGCCGTTGTGCTGCCGCTCGCGCTCTGGAGCCGGATAGCCGGGCCGCGCCTGGTGCGCGGCCTCGCCCGGCTCGCGATGTTGCTGTTCGCGCAGGTCACGGCCATCACGCTGGTCTTCGTCCTGGTCAACAACGCGAACAGCCTCTACGACACCTGGGACGATCTGCTCGGCACCGGAAACCACGTCGAGGCCGCCCGGGACCTCGGTCCCGACGGGATGGGCGGCAAGCAGATCAAGGACCAGCCCAAGCAGCTCCAGGCGTTCCGGCCGGCGGACGACCCCGTGGTGGGTTCCGGCGTCCAGATGACCGACCTCAAGGGGAGGATCTCCGGCGTCAGCGGTGAGGTCTATGTGTGGCTGCCGCCGCAGTACAACGACCCCGCGTACAAGGACAAGAAGTTCCCGGTGGTCGAGCTGCTGCCCGGCTACCCCGGCTCGTCGAAGTCCTGGCTGGGGTCGCTGAAGGCCGGCGAGCAGCTCCGGCCGCTGATGCAGAGCGGCCAGATCAAGCCGTTCATCCTGGTGGCGCCCCGGACCAACATCATCAGCGGCGCCGACACCGGGTGCGTCAACATCCCGGGGAAGGTCAACGCCGACAGCTGGCTGACCGTCGACGTGCGCAAGATGGTCATCGACAACTTCCGGGCCGACGACAAGCCGGACTCCTGGGGACTGGCCGGCTACTCGGCAGGCGCCCACTGCGCCGCGAAGCTCGCCCTCGCCCACCCGGACCGCTACCGGGCCGCGGTAGCGATGTCCGGCTACAACGACCCGGCGATCGAGCCCGATTCGCTCGCCGGCAAGGACCCGAAGCTGCGGATCGAGTCCAACCCGCTGCACATCCTGAAGTCCGCCAACGCGGCCGGGAAGCCGCCGCGTACGGCGCTGTACATCTCGGGCTCGGCGGGCGACGGCTACCAGGCGGGCATCGGGCTCCGGCAGCTCGCGCAGCGGCCGACGACGGTCACCGTCCAGATGCTCACGGGGGTCGGCGGTCACACGACGGCGGTGTGGAAGAACCAGGTGCCGGAGGTCTTCCGGTGGCTGGGGCGTCAGCTGACGGCACCGCCTACGCAGGTCGGGTAGCCCCCGCGAACGGCATCTGGTCGATCGGCGCGATCCGTACCGGCGCTCCCGGATGCGGGGCGTGGATCATCTTGCCGTCGCCGATGTAGAGCCCCACATGGCTGATGCCGGAGTGGAAGAACACCAGGTCGCCGGGGGCGAGTTGGGACCTGTCGATGCGCGGTCCCGAGTTGATCTGGGTGTAGGTCGTACGGGGCAGCGAGATGCCGCTGGACCTCCACGCGGCCTGGGTCAGCCCCGAGCAGTCGTACGCGGAGGGGCCCGTCGCGCCCCATGCATACGGTTTGCCGAGCGCGCCGTAGGCGAACGAAACGGCTTGCGCGGCACGGGAGTTGGGGGCATGCGTTGATGCCCCTGATGCGTCTGACGCCCCTGATACGTCTGACACCCCTGGTACCTCGGATGCCGGGAAGACGGAACGGCCGCCTGCCCGGTCGGCGCGGCCCGCCGCACCGTCCTCACGCGCCATCCGCCGCCGCTGCTCGTCGGTCAGCCGGTCCAGCAGCTGCTCGGCGGATTTCAGCTTCCGCACGATCGTGACCCGGTGCTTCTTCAGCGCGGTTTCGGTGTGCTCCAGCCGCTCCATGGTGGCCTCGGCCTGCTCACGGACCTGCCGTACGCTGCCGAGCCGCCGCGCGTAACCGGCCACCGCCGTCGCCTGATGACTGCCCGCGCGTTCCAGGACCGCGGCGCCGTCCAGATAGCGCTGGGGGTCCGCGGACATCAGCAGCCGGACGGTCGGGTCCACGCCGCCGGAGCGGTACTCGGTGCCGGCGATGGTGCCCAGCTCGGCCCGTGCGGCGTTCAGCTTCTCGGTGCGGCGGGCGGCTTCGTCCTGCAGTGTGCTCAGCTCCTCGCGTGCGGTGTCGGCTTTTTCCTTGGCGCCGTCGTACTTCTGCGTGGCCACCTCTGCCTCCTGGTACAGCGCGTCGACCCGGTTCTTGACCTGGGTGGGGGTGAGGCCGGGTGCGGCCTGGCCGGTGCCGTCGAAGGCGGTGGCGGTGGCGGCACCCGCGAGGGCCAGGGTGGCGGCCTGACGGGCGGTGCGTGCGGTGCGGGTGCTGCCGCCGGGGAGGACAAACACGGCGAGCGGGTTCTGCCTGGTCTTGCGGTGCGACGCCACTGGGGTCGTCACTTCCTTCCCTCGGGCCGTACGCGGCCCGGTTGGTCCGGGTGCTTCCGTGGGCCGTCGGGTCCGGCAGCGGCCCATAAGGGGGAACGGCCGCCGCCGGACCTCTCGGCGGGGACGGCCGACGAGCCGCCGGGACGGAGACCGGGCGGCAGCGGGGAGTCGGCCGCCTGGAGGAGGACGCTAAACCTGGGCGTCACGGGGGCGAGTTGGGTTGCCCGGCATTGCTCGCTTTCGACCGCGGGCCGTACGCCGTTGACCGTGCCGCCGTCATCCGGGGGCCGGGATCGGCCTGCCGTGACCGAAGGCGCGATTGCGGGCGCCCTGCCCGAGGGCGCGTGTTATGCGGCGGATACGATCCCGCACTATGGACGTAGTAACCAATATCTTCGTCGGCCTGCACATCATCGGTATCGCCTCCCTGCTGGGCGGCTTTCTGACCCAGATGAAGGCAATGAGCGGGGACGGGGCCCGCTTTGTGCCGGCCATGCTGCACGGCGCGCTGACGATGCTGGTCACCGGCATCGTGCTGGTCGGCCTCAACCAGGCCGAGGGCCACAGCCTCAACAACATCAAGCTCGGCATCAAGATGGCCGTGCTGGTGGTGATCCTGGCGCTGGTCTACGTCAAGCGGGACGAGGAGAAGGTCGCCAAGCCGGTCTTCGGCGCCGTCGGCCTGCTCACGATCGCCAACATCTTCATCGCGGTGCTCTGGACCTGAGACGGGGCTCAGCTGGGTCCGAGACGGGGCCCAGGTGGTCCTGAACGGGGCTGACTCCTGGCCTCGACCAGTCCTGCCCCGGACCTGCCCCGGTCCTGACCTGCCCCGGTCCTGACCTGCCCCGGTCCTGACCTGCCCCGGTCCTGACCGGACCTGGCGCACAGACGACTCACCGCGCGGTCATCCCGCTCCGGGCTCCGGAGGCGATGACCGCGCGGTGGCGTGTGGGGGGTGGCCGTGGGGGGTGGCCTCAGGGGAGGGCCGGGCCTCAGGCCGGGCGGACGCTCCCGTAAATCGGCATGTAGTAGATCGACTCCTCGCGGACGTACGCGCCCGGCTTCGGTGCGTGGATCATCTTGCCGCCGCCTATGTACATCCCGACATGGCTGATGTCGTCGTAGAAGAACACCAGGTCGCCGGGCTGGAGATCCTTGGTGGCCACCCGCTCGCCGACCTTCACCTGATCCCAGGTCGTACGCGGCAGATCGACCCCGGCCGCCTTCCACGCCCCCTGCGTCAGCCCGGAGCAGTCGTACGAGGAGGGCCCGGTTGCGCCCCAGACGTACGGCTTGCCTATCTGCGCGCGGGCGAAGGCGAGCGCCTTCTCGGCCTTGGCGGCGTATGAGCCGTCATCGGTGGAGCCGCCGCCGGTCTGGCCGCCGGTCGAGCCGTCCGAGCCGTCGTTCTGGTTCTGCTCCTCGCGCCGCTGACGCTCCTTCTCGGCCTCGGCCTGCTTGCGGGCCAGCTCCTCGGCCTTGCGCTTGGCCTCCGCCTCCCGCTCGCGCTCCAGCGCCGCCAGCCGCGCCTTCTCCTCGGCGGTCAGCCGGGACAGCAGTTGCCGGGCCTCGGCCAGCTTGCTCTGGACGGACTGCTTGGACTCCTTCAGCGAGGCCTGGGAATCCTGGAGCTGGTCCAGGCTGCGGGTCGCCTCGGCGCGCTGCCGGGCCGCTGCCGCCGCCTGCTCCTGGTAGTCGGTGACGGCCTGCTTCTCGCGGCCGGTCAACCGCTCCATGAGGTGGCTGCGGTCGAAGAACTGCTGCGGGTCCTTGGCGAGCATCAGCTGCGCCGTCGGATTCATTCCGCCGGTGCGGTACTGCGCCGAGGCGAACGTGCCCAGCTGGCGCCGGGACTCGTTCATCTTCTCCGCGCGCTTGGCGGCGGCGTCGAGCAGGCCGTCCACTCTCTCGCGCTGCTCGGTGGCCTTCTCCTTGGCGGCGTTGTACTTCTCGGTCGACGCCTCCGCCTGGTGGTAGAGGTCGTCGACCTTCTGCTTGACCTCTTCGATGCTGGGCTTGGGCGCCCTGGGGGCCGCGTCAGCGGTCTGCGAGAGCAGCGTGACCGAGGCGAGGGCAGCAGTGGTGAGCCCGGCTGCCGTACGGCGGCCTCCGGGCGAGGTGAGAACGCGGGTGCGCGGCTTGCGATGCGACGCCAAGGCCGGCGACTCCTTCCGTGGACCGCCTACCGGGTTAGCTGTCGGGTTCGGGCGGTGTCGCTGACGGAAGGCTTGCCCTACGGTCCGTACGTCCGCGAGTGGCGGCCGTACCGATCGATTCACCCCGGTGGTGCTGGTGGGTCCCCGGCTCCGGGTGCCTTCGTGGCAGGGCCGGACTCGACGGAGGCGGCCCGTGCTGACGCTGTCGTCCGCGGGAATGCGGGCTGCCCGATCGTGCACGGTAGCCAACTCGTGTGGCTCCTGTGAAGGCTGATGTTCGATATGCCCGAAACCTTTTCGTGACCTGAATGTGTTTCGGGGATTCTGGTGGCAGTTGCCGGCTTCGGGGCGGGCGGTTCCCGGGGAGACGAGAACCGACACCCTGGCTGATACGGGACCGCAAATACGGCGGAGGGCCCGGCTCGTACGGACCGCGACCGGGCTCGTACGAGACATGACGCGGCCCGCACGGGCCGGCACCCGGCTCATACGGGCCACGACTTGGCCCGGCACGGGACGGCGACTCCCCCTTGCTCCAGCCCCGCCACCAGCCGTTCCACCCCCCGGCCGCACGCCCCTCCAGCCCGACATCGCCGACTCCGCAGCGAGCTGTCAGTGGGGCGGCCTAGACTCGGTGGGCGATGAGCAGCCTCTTTGACGACAGCTTCCTGGCGGACCTCGGCCCCAAGGGCGACGAGCCCCCGCCACCACCCGAGGACGAGCACGGCCCGGTCCCGGAGGAGATCCCCGCCGATCTCTTCGACGGGAAATTCGACGCGCCCGCGCCCCGCGAGGCGTACTACCGCGACGGCGCCGCCCGCCCGGCCGTCGACCCGGCGACGCTGCTGGAGGGACTCAACGACGAGCAGAAGGCCGCCGTCGTGCACACCGGCGGCCCGCTGCTGATCGTCGCCGGCGCCGGCTCCGGCAAGACCCGGGTGCTCACCCACCGCATCGCGCATCTGCTCGCCGAGCGGCACGCCCACCCCGGCCAGATCCTCGCGATCACCTTCACCAACAAGGCCGCCGGCGAGATGAAGGAGCGCGTCGAGGAGCTGGTCGGCCCGCGCGCCAACGCCATGTGGGTCTCCACCTTCCACAGCGCCTGCGTCCGCATCCTGCGCCGGGAAAGCAAGAAGCTGGGCTTCACATCCTCCTTCTCGATCTACGACGCCGCGGACTCCAAGCGCCTGATGGCCCTGGTCTGCCGCGATCTCGATCTCGACCCCAAGCGCTTCCCGCCCAAGTCCTTCAGCGCGAAGATCTCCAACCTCAAGAACGAGCTCATCGACGAGGAGACCTTCGCCGACCAGGCCGCCGACGGCTTCGAGAAGTCCCTCGCCGAGGCGTACGCGATGTACCAGGCACGGCTCCGCGAGGCCAACGCCCTGGACTTCGACGACATCATCATGACGACGGTCAATCTGCTGCAGGCCTTCCCGGATGTCGCCGACCACTACCGCCGCCGCTTCCGCCACGTCCTCGTCGACGAGTACCAGGACACCAACCACGCCCAGTACACCCTCGTACGCGAGCTCGTCGGCCCGCCCGAGACCGCCGCCGAGCTCTGCGTCGTCGGCGACGCCGACCAGTCGATCTACGCCTTCCGCGGCGCCACGATCCGCAACATCCTCCAGTTCGAGGAGGACTACCCGGACGCGACCACGATCCTGCTGGAGCAGAATTACCGCTCCTCGCAGACGATCCTGTCCGCCGCCAACGCCGTCATCGAACGCAACGAGAACCGCCGCCCCAAGAACCTCTGGACGGACGCCGGCGCCGGCCCCAAGATCACCGGCTATGTCGCCGACACCGAGCACGACGAGGCGCAGTTCGTCGCCGACGAGATCGACCGGCTGACGGACGCCGGCGACGCCAAGGCCGGCGATGTCGCCGTCTTCTACCGCACCAACGCCCAGTCCCGCGTCTTCGAAGAGATCTTCATCCGGGTCGGGCTGCCCTACAAGGTCGTCGGCGGTGTGCGCTTCTACGAGCGCAAGGAGGTCCGCGACGTCCTCGCGTATCTGCGGGTACTCGCCAACCCCGAGGACACCGTCCCGCTGCGCCGGATCCTCAACGTCCCCAAGCGCGGCATCGGCGACCGCGCCGAGGCGATGATCGACGCCCTGTCGGCGCGCGAGAAGATCACCTTCCCGCAGGCGCTGCGCCGGGTCGACGAGGCGTACGGGATGGCGGCGCGGTCGGCCAACGCCGTCAAGCGGTTCAACGTCCTGATGGAGGAGCTGCGGACGATCGTGGAGTCCGGGGCCGGCCCGGCGACGGTCCTCGAAGCCGTCCTGGAGCGCACCGGCTATCTCGCCGAGCTGCAGTCGTCCACCGACCCGCAGGACGAGACCCGCATCGAGAACCTGCAGGAACTCGCCGCCGTGGCCCTGGAGTTCGAGCAGGAGCGCGGCGAGGAGAACCCGGGCACCCTCGCCGAATTCCTGGAGCAGGTGGCGCTGGTCGCCGACTCCGACCAGATCCCGGACGAGGATGCGGAAGGCACCGGCGTCATCACCCTGATGACGCTGCACACCGCCAAGGGCCTGGAATTCCCGGTCGTCTTCCTCACGGGCATGGAGGACGGCGTCTTCCCGCACATGCGCGCGCTCGGCCAGACCAAGGAGCTGGAGGAGGAGCGCCGGCTGGCGTATGTCGGCATCACCCGCGCCCGTGAGCGGCTCTACCTCACCCGCTCGACGATGCGCAGCGCCTGGGGTCAGCCGTCGTACAACCCGGCCTCCCGGTTCCTGGAGGAGATCCCGGACGACCACGTGGAGTGGAAGCGCACGGGGCCCGCGACGCCGTCCGCCTCGATGGGCGGGCTGTCATCGCGTGGCGGTGGCGGTGGCGGCCTCGGTGGGGGCATCGGGTCCACGCTGTCGTCGGCCCGGGCGAAGGGGCCGAGCGGCTTCGCGACCCGCCGTGCCACGGACCGTCCGGTGGTCTCGCTGGGCATCGGCGACCGCGTCACACACGACAGCTTCGGGCTCGGCACGGTCGTGGGCGTCAAGGGCAGCGGCGACAACGCCGAGGCGACGATCGACTTCGGCGGCGAGAAGCCGAAGCGACTGCTGCTGCGATATGCGCCGGTGGAGAAGCTGTAACCCCCCCCGCTACGGAGCGTAACAACAAGGGAACTAATTACGCTCTGTAATCGTTGCCGGAGTATGAGGAGGAGGCGGCGCGGAGGGGCAGCGCGGGAATCCCATCCCGCCGCCCCTGGGGGCGGGCTGGCCAGCAATGCCAGGCCAGCGATCCCATCGCCCTGGCTGGCGGTCTGGGTGCCAGTTCGGGCTGAGTGTCAGTTCGGGTCGAGGTCGTGGCTGCGCAGCCACGACAGCGGGTCGATGGCCGATTCGCCGCCGGGGCGCACCTCGAAGTGCAGATGCGGCCCGGTGGAGTTGCCCGAGTTGCCCGAATAGGCAATCGTGTCACCGGCCTTGACCGAGCCGGAGCGAATCTTGGTGCTGCTGAGGTGGCAGTACCACGTCTCGGTGCCGTCGGACGCCGTCACGATTGCCATATTGCCGTAGGCGGAGTTCCACTGGGTGCGTACGGTGCCGTCGGTGGCGGCCATGACGGGCGTGCCATAGCTGACCGGGAAGTCGATCCCGGTGTGCACGGACATCCAGTTGACGCCGGCCTGGCCGAAGAGCGCGCTCAGCCCGTGGTCCTTGACCGGCAGCATGAACTTGGGGCGCAGGGCCTCCTTGCGGGCCGCCTCCTCCGCCTTGCGCTGCCGCTCCAGCGCCTGCCGCTCCTTGAGGTCGATCCGCTCCTGGGTGCGGCTGGCCCGGTCGCGGAAGTCGTCGGCGCCCCTGGTGAGCCCGACGAGCTGGGTGTCGAGCTTGCTGTTGGCCACCGCCGGTTTGACCGCTGTGGGGTCTGTGGCGGCTTGTGTGGTCGGCTCGTCCTTGTCGTCCCCCGTGAACCCGGAGACGGAGGCGGCGGCCACGGCGCACACGCCCATGGCGGCGACCGAGGGAACCGCGACGGTCAGCAGCGCCGACCGTTTGGCCGGACGGCGGCGGCCGCGGCCGCGGACGGCCTTTCCGGCGGCGGGACCGGAGACCCGCGTGCCGACCGTGGTGACCGGCATGGCCTGGGTCATCGCGTCCGCTACCGAAGTGGCGTCGTCGGAAGGCGCGTCATCGGCGGCGGGTTCGTTGTCGATGGGCGGCGGTCCGGCCTGGGCCGGGATGCTTGCCATCAGCCCCTGGTCGACGGTGGGCCACACGGCGGTGGCTTCGAAGCTGCCGGTCTCCTGGTGCGTGGCGACGGCTTCATGGGTGGCGGCTGTGCCGGTCGTGCCGACGGCTTCGTAGGTGCCGGTGGCTTCCTGCGTGCCGGTGGGGTAACTGCCGGTGTCGTACGTGTCGGTGGCATAGCTCCCGGTGTCGTACGCGTCGCCCGAGTAGCGGATGTCGGTGTAGCCGCTGCCGGATTGGCCGCTGTCGGTGCTGTGGCCGAGGAGCCCGAGGGCGTCGTAGCTGCCGGTTTCGTACGAAGTCTCCTGGTACGCGGTCTCTTGGTGCGCGGGAGTCTCGTACGTGGAAGTCTCGTACGCGGTGTGGGAGTACGGGTCGTAGGGCGCATCGGCCTGCTGCGTGCCGGTGGTGGCGTAGGTGCCGGTGTCGTAGGCGCCCGTGTCGTACTGGCCCGTGGCGTAGACGTCGCCGGTGGGGTAACTGCCGGTGTCGTAGGCGCCGGTGGCATAGCCGCCCGTCGCGTAGCCGGTCGCGTCCGCCGTGTAGGTCCCCGTGTCGTAGGTGCCTGTGTCGTACGAGCCGGTGTCATACGTGCCGGTGCTATACGTGCCTGTGTCGTATGGGCCCGCGCCGTATACGCCGGTGGCGTAGGTGCCGGTGTCGTACTGGCCTGTTTCGTACGAGCCGGGGAGTGATCCGAAGAGGGGGTCGCCGTCGCCGTACTCGGTGTAGCTGGACGGGGACTGCTGCTGCCCGTAGGAGTCGTAGGGCGGATAGTGCGCATACGAGGCGTCGGGAGCGGGGTCGGTCAGAGGCTGAGCCCCCGATGGGTGACGGTCGTTCACCAACTTCTCTTTCGCCTCGGCAGCAGGAGAATTAGCGGCGACTGTACCCGGCGGTATGCGACGTCGACAATCTTCAACAGGTTTCCGGCTAGGCGAGAACGGGCATTTGGCCGCCTTTCGGTAGTGCGCATGCGAGTTCTTGGCGCCTCGTTCGAAATTTGTTCGATGTTGCGTCGGGATCAGGTCGCGAGGGCGGAGGTCGTTTCAGGCGTTGTGCCGGGTTCGTTCACGCCACCGAAATGATGCTCCCGGCTCCTCCCGTCGGGTCCGCTGAGGTGAGCGCCTCGCGTATGCCGGCCGCGACGGTGCCGTTGACCGGTAGCGCGAGATGTCCGACACCGGAGACATGCACGTTGTGGGCGGCCAGATCCGGGTGATCGATCCGGGCTGTTTCGGCCGGCACCATGACCTGGTCCTCGTCGCTCCAGAACGCGACGAAACGCGTACGGCAATGGGGCGCCGGGAGCGCCAATTCCGCGATCACGTCGGAATCGGGGCGCATCTGCCGGACGATGGGGTGCGCGGACATCAGGGGTACGGCGCGGGTGCCGGAGTGCGGTGTGCCGAGCGTGATCACCGTGCGGACGCGGGCGTCGCCGCCGAGACGCTGTACGTAGTAGCGGGCGATGAGTCCGCCGAGGCTGTGGCCCACGATGTCCAACCGGCGGTGGCCGGTCCGTGTGCACACCTCTTCCACATGTCGGCCCAGGAGCTCGGCGGCCTTGCGGAGGTCGCAGGTCAGCGGGGAGTAGTTGAGCGCCTCGACATGGGGCCAGCCGTAGCGGTGCAGCGAGCGGCGCAGCAGAACGAAGACGGAGCGGTTGTCGATGAAGCCGTGGAGCAGGAGGACGGGCGGGTGGGCGCGGCCCTCCGTGGGGAGGAGGGGAAGGGGGTCGGGGGCGTGGTCCGGGGCGGGGGTGTGAGCTGGTCCCGCGCCGGGGGTGGGCTCCGGCGTGGGGTGTCGTGCCGGCCGGTGGCCGGGTTGTTCCTGGGAGATGCCGGTCGGGTAGAGGAGCAGATGGCCGGCCAGGATCGCCAGGTCCATGACGGTGCTGCGGAGGAAGAGGGCGGAGACGCGCGTGGAGAGCGTGCGCGTGCGCTGCAGCGGCGTCGAGAGGATCCGCGGCGCCGAGAGGATCCGCGTGAACACCAAGGGTGCCGAGAGCAGCGGGGTGGAGATGAAGGGCATGGCGAGAAAAGGCGTGGCCTGCATGGCCGACCTCCCGAACGGCATGCGGGAGGCGGCTCCGACCCCCGTATGCCCTCAGGGGAAGCCCTGAGCAGCGACGGCGAGCGTGCTGCGTGCTCGCCCTGATGCGCGCCAGGTCGGCGCGGTGGCCCGGCTGCGGCTCCCCGCGCGCCCGGCCCGCGAGCACCCGGCCGCCCGTCCGAGGCGGCGCGACACGCGGAACGCGGCGCGTAGCGAACGTGTCCCATGTGTGATTTCCCCCTCCCTGCATGTCACGAAACGGCTGGGTACGGGATGCTGGAGATAACGTTCGTTCACGCTTGTGGCCGCCGGGGCGCGGTCGCGCGATCAATTGTCGGCTCGGCGGCACCGCCCTGCGGGTGCCGTGCATGGCTTGGAGGCAGTGATGGGTGTGGCTCGGCATGACGGAGCGCAAGCGGAGAGCCAGGGCGCGGCGGGCAGGTCGGGGCCGATCCGTGTCGTGGTGGCCAAGCCCGGTCTCGACGGTCATGACCGGGGCGCCAAGGTCATCGCGCGGGCGCTGCGCGACGCCGGTATGGAGGTGATCTACACCGGGCTGCACCAGACGCCGGAGCAGATCGTCGACACCGCCATCCAGGAGGACGCGGATGCCATCGGGCTGTCCATTCTCTCCGGCGCCCACAACACCCTCTTCGCGAAGGTGATCGCGCTGCTGGAGGAGCGCGACGCGGCGGACATCAAGGTCTTCGGCGGCGGCATCATCCCCGAGGCGGATATCGCGCCGCTCAAGGCGCAGGGCGTCGCTGAGATCTTCACGCCCGGTGCGACGACGGCCTCGATCGTGGAGTGGGTCAATGCGAATGTGCGCCAGCTGGCGGTCTGAGCCGGCGGACGGCGGGTAGGACGGCGGGCCCGCACGGGGGTGTGGGCCTCGGGGCACGGGGGAGGGCGTTGCCCGCGTGCCGGTGAGGGTGATCGCCCGGGCGGCCGTGAGGACGATCGCCAGGACGGCCGTGAGGGTGATCGCGAGGCCGGTCATGGGGTGGTCCGGTCGGTGCGGGCTTCGGTGTTGCTTGCGGGGTCTTCGGGCTGGGTGAGCTCGGCGTGCATGGTGGCGCGGAGGCGGAGGGTGCCGACCAGGCGCTGGAATGCCTCGGACCAGTAGCCGCCGGAGCCCGGTGAGGCGCCCTCCGGCTCGTCGGTGATCGTGGTGAGCATGTCGAGACGGTCTGCCGCGGCCGGGTCCAGGCAGCGTTCGGCCAGGCCCATCACCCCGCTGAAGCTCCAGGGGTAGCTGCCTGCGTCCCGTGCGATGTCCAGTGCGTCGACGACCGACCGGCCCAGCGGCTCGGCCCAGGGGACCGCGCAGACGCCGAGCATCCGGAAGGCGTCCGAGAGGCCGTGTGCGGCGATGAACTCCGCCACCCACAGCGCCCGTTCGCCTTCCGGGAGGACGGTCAGCAGCTTCGCCAGGTCCCGTGACGAGCCGGTCGGCGCGACCTCGGCGGACTGTGACGGCGCGGCGGGCGCGCCCAGCAGGGCGCGGGCCCAGTCGGCGTCCCGCTGGCGCACGGCGGCGCGGCACCAGGCGTCGTGCAGCTCCGTACGCCAGCCGTCGGCCACCGGCAGGGCGATGATGGCCGCCGGGGCGCGGCCCCCGAATCTTTCGATCCAGCCGTCCAGCGGTGCCGCCTCCACCAACTGGCCGAGCCACCAGGATCGTTCGCCCCGTCCGGACGGTGGCTTGGGTGCCACGCCGTCCCGCTGCATCCCCGCATCGCACTCGTGCGGCGCCTCGACGTCGATCGCGGGACCGCCTGACCCGGGTGTGTGGTCCAGGCTGACGCAGCTGCGGGCGCGCTTGGCCATCCGGCCGGAGAGCGCGGAGCGGGGCAGTGCGGAGAGCAGTTCGGCGGCCGTGGCGCGGACATTGCGGCTGCGGTCGGACAGTGCCTGTTCCAGGAACGGCTCGTCGGTGGCCGAGAGGCCCTCGCGGAGCGAGTCGAGGAACATCAGGCGGTCCTCGGCCCGTTCGGTGGCCCAGGTGCTGTGGAGCAGTTCGAGGCCGGTGTGCGGGTCGCGGCGGCGGAGTGTCGTCAGCAGCACGACGCGCTCCGCGAAGAGGCCCTCCTCCCAGAGGCGCCGGATGTTCTCGGGGTCGTCGGCACCGGGCACCGCGGTCGGGCTGCCGATGCCGCGGAGCGCGAACTTCCAGTCGTTGTTGAGCCGGGCCAGCCACAGGGCGCGGGGGCCTGCCAGGGCGAGCGCGGCGGGCCGCAGGTCCGTGCGGGCGCGGGCGGCGTCGAGCAGCGCGGGCAGCAGCGCCTCGGGAGCGCGATAGCCGCGGTCGCCCGCTGCGGCGAGCCACTGGGGCAGCAGTTCGGTGAGGTCGGGGGCCGTGCCGCGGCGGCTTCCGCCGCCGGTGCCGCCGCGGTCGGCGAGCAGCAGCGACAGTCGGTGCCGCGCGGCGGGCGGCAGTGGTGGTCGTGGGTCGGCGGGGGCCGGGGCCGGCCGCTCGCCGGCCAACGCGGGGCGCAGCGCGGCGCGGCGGCGCACCGTGCTCACCGCGGCCGCGTCCAGCAGGGCGGCCGCACCGCTCTGCCCGGCCCGCACCGTCACCGGCGGGGTGCGCCGCGCCGTCCCGAGCAGTGCGGCGCTGACCAGGTCGGACCAGGTGGCGGTCGCGGGGGGTGTGGGTGTCATTGCCGTGCCCGTGGTTGTGCCCGTGCCGGTACCCGTGCCCGTAGTTGTGGTTGTGGTTGTCGTGGGGTTGGTCATGTCGCTTCTCCAGGTGGGGTCACAGGGAGACCGGGGTGGGGTCCCAGGCGGTCAGGGGGAGGAAGCCGCGGTGGCCGCATTCTCCGAAGACGGTGATCGGGGCGCCGCCGGATATGGCGGCCAGCTGCCACAGGCCCGTACGGCCGAGGGAACGCGGATCGAGCGGGAGCGCCGATTCCCCGTCGGCGTCGGCCAGTTGCCAGCCCTCGCCGTCGCGGCCCGGTATCGGTGTGACGTCGGCGAGCACCACCGGCCAGGAATCCAGCCAGGGATCGTCGCGGAGCGCGTCGCCGTAGGCGGCCAGGGCCGCGTCGATGCCGATGCCCGGTGGGACCGGGCCCGGAGCGGCGGGTGCGTGCCGTTCGCCCAGGGTCGCGCGCAGCGGGCGGGCGCCCGGGTAGTAGGCGAGGTCCGCGTCGAGGATCAGGCCGGGTGGCAGGGCCAGGTCCAGAGGGCGGACAGGGGAGCCGCCGAAGGAGAGATGCAGCGCCATCCGGCCGGTCCGCTCGCCGCGCAGGAAGATTCTGCGGGTGGTCAACTTGCCGTCGTCGCTGTCCTGTTGGGCGAGCACCAGCCAGCGGTCCCGGACCGTCGCCGCATTGGGGCCGGTCAACAGTTCCGCGGCCTCAGTTGTCAGTCCGATGCGGGAGCGGACCGTCGCCGCGAGCGGGGCGGGGAGCCGATCGAGCCCGAGGAAGCCCTGGTCGAGGAGATGGAGCAGCGCGCATTCCTCCAGCAGTCGGGCGGGCCAGTCCGGTCCGGAGGCCACGACCGTGCCCAACTCCCGTACCCGTGAGGCGAGTCCGGGGGCCTGCGCGTCGACCATTCGCGCGGCGGTTTCGTCCCAGGAGCCCCCGCCGGCGCTGTCGGCCGATGCCAGGCCGGAGTGCAGCAGGTCCTCAAGACGCTGCTCCAGCTCCGTGGCGCCGGAGGCGATTCTCTGCATTCGCCGCTCCGCCCGTCGTCTGGCGGCTTCCGGGTCGGCCGGCGTACGCGACGGAGCTCCGCTTCCCGAAGGCGTACGCGCGGACCGCCCCGCGCGCTCGCGGCGGCCGGCCAGCCACTCGCCCGCCCACTGCGGCGGCTCCCCGGCCGCTACCGCCCCCGCGTCACCGGCCCAGAGCAGCAGCAGTCCCAACGCGTGCTTGCACGGGAACTTGCGGCTGGGACAACTGCATTTGAAGGCAGGTCCTTTGATGTCGATGACCGCTTGATACGGCTTCTTGCCGCTGCCCTTGCACTGCCCCCACACCGCGCCGTCGTCCGCGCCCGTCTCCGACCATGGTCCGGGCGCCGCGAGCTTGTCGCCCGCCTTGCGTGATGCCTCGTCAGGTGCCAGCGCGAGCACCTGATCCGTCGTCCAGCGTTCCCCCTGCGGATTCATGTCAACGACGCTACGACCTGCCACTGACAACGCCCGAATGTCGCGATGAAACAGCAGGTCACAGGCACTTTTCCGGCGATTGTCAGTGGGGTGGTGCAGGCTTGATTCCGCAAGCGGCCGGCGGGATCGCGAGTGCCGGCCGCACACCTTGCGACGAGGGGGAGTCATGTCGGAGAACAGCATCAAGACGACGGACGGCGAGGCGCGGGAGGGCGAGGCCGGCGAGGCGCTGCGGCCGCATGCGGAGGACACCTTCGCGGACGAGCTGAAGGCCCTCGCCGCGGCGGACGACCGACCGCGGCCGGAGCGCTGGCGCCTCTCGCCGTGGGCGGTGGCGACGTATCTGCTCGGCGGCACGCTCGCGGACGGCACCGTCATCACACCCAAATACGTCGGCCCGCGGCGGATCGTCGAGGTCGCCGTGACGACCCTTGCGACGGACCGCGCGCTGCTGCTGCTCGGCGTGCCCGGCACCGCCAAGACATGGGTGTCCGAGCATCTCGCGGCGGCGGTCAGCGGCGACTCCACGCTGCTTGTGCAGGGCACCGCGGGCACGCCCGAAGAGGCGATCCGCTACGGCTGGAACTACGCCCAGCTGCTCGCGAACGGCCCCAGCCGGGAGGCGCTGGTGCCCAGCCCGGTGATGCGTGCGATGGCGCAGGGCATGACCGCGCGGGTCGAGGAGCTGACCCGTATCCCGGCCGACGTCCAGGACACCCTCATCACCGTCCTGTCGGAAAAGACCCTGCCCATCCCGGAGTTGGGGCAGGAGGTGCAGGCGGTCCGCGGATTCAACCTGATCGCCACGGCCAACGACCGCGACCGCGGGGTCAACGAACTCTCCAGCGCGCTGCGCCGCCGCTTCAACACCGTCGTGCTGCCGCTGCCCGCGACGCCGGACGAAGAGATCGACATCGTCTCGCGCCGGGTCGAGCAGATGGGCCGCTCGCTGGACCTGCCGGCCGCCCCCGAGGGTATGGACGAGATCCGCCGGGTGGTCACGGTCTTCCGTGAGCTGCGGGGCGGCATGACGGCCGACGGCCGGACCAAGCTCAAGTCGCCGTCCGGCACGCTCTCCACGGCCGAGGCCATCTCGGTGGTCACGAACGGGCTGGCGCTGGCCACCCACTTCGGGGACGGTGTGCTGCGCTCCGGGGACGTGGCCGCGGGCATCCTGGGCGCGGTCGTCCGCGATCCGGCCGCGGACCGTGTCGTTTGGCAGGAGTACCTGGAGACGGTCGTGCGTGAGCGCGACGGCTGGAAGGACTTCTACCGCGCCTGCCGTGAGGTGAGCGCATGAGCGGGGCGGTTGCGGGGGCGGGCCCGTCGCCGGCCGGTGAGCCGGTGCTGCTCGGGGTGCGGCATCACGGCCCGGGGTCGGCGCGGGCGGTGCGGGCCGCGCTGGAGCAGTGCGCGCCCAGTGCGGTCCTGATCGAGGGCCCGCCGGAGGCCGATGAGCTGGTGCCGCTGGCCGGGCGGGAGAGCATGCGGCCGCCGGTCGCCCTGCTCGCCCATGTGCTGGACGATCCGGGACGCGCGGCGTTCTGGCCGCTGGCCGAGTTCTCCCCGGAGTGGGTGGCGCTCCGCTGGGCTCAGGAGCGCGGTGTCCCGGTCCGTTTCATCGATCTGCCGGCGGCGCATTCCCTGGCGATGACAGCGGCGGAGGAGGCCCAGGGGGAAGGGGAAGAGGAAGGGGAGGGAGCAGCCGGTACGGCGGGGGACGCGGACGCCCCGGGCGGGGCGGATGGGCCGGGCGGTGACCGGGCCGATGTCCGCGTCGATCCGATCGGGGTGCTGGCCGCGACCGCCGGTTATGACGACGCCGAACGCTGGTGGGAGGACGTGGTCGAGCTCCGCGGGGACGGGGGTACCTCCCGTTCCAGGGGAGCCGAGCGTGAGGGAGGGCCCGGTGCCGACGCGCTGGCGCCGTTCGCCGCGCTGGCCGAGGCGATGGGTGCGCTGCGCGAGGCGTACGGCGACGGCGGACATGACCGCGACCCGGTGCGCGAGGCCCATATGCGGCTCCGTATCCGGGACGCGCGGCGGGAGTTCGGGGACGGTATCGCCGTGGTGTGCGGGGCGTGGCATGTGCCCGCGCTGGCCCGCCGTAGCACCGTGACCGCCGACCGTCAGCTGCTCAAGGGCCTGCCGAAGGTGAAGGCGGCGGTGACCTGGGTGCCGTGGACGCACCGGCGGCTCGCCCGCCGCAGCGGATACGGAGCTGGTGTTTCCTCGCCCGGCTGGTACGGCCATCTCTTCAGCGCCCCCGACCGCCCCATCGAGCGCTGGATGACCAAGGTCGCCGGGCTGCTCCGGGAGGAGGACTACGCCGTCTCGTCGGCGCATGTCATCGAAGCCGTGCGGCTCGCCGAGGGGTTGGCCACGGCGCGCGGCCGCCCGCTGGCAGGGCTGGCGGAGACCGACGACGCGATCCGGGCCGTCATGGGGGACGGCTCCGAGGCGCCGTCCTCGCTGATTCGCGACCGGCTGGTGGTCGGGGAGGTGCTGGGCGAGGTGCCGGAGGATGCCCCCGCGGTGCCGTTGCAGCGCGATATCGCCCGCAGCCAGCGGGCGCTGCGGCTCAAGCCGGAAGCGCTGGAGCGGGAGGTGGAGCTGGATCTGCGCAAGGAGACGGACGCCGGGCGCAGTCGGCTGCTGCACCGGCTGCGGCTGCTCGGCATTCCCTGGGGCGAGCCCACCCGCTCCCGCGGCAGCACCGGCACGTTCCGGGAGACCTGGGGCCTGCGCTGGGAGCCCGAGCTGTCGGTGCGGGTCGCGGAGGCCGGTATCTGGGGTACGACGGTGCTCTCCGCCGCCACCGCCAAGGCGGCGTCCGACGCCGCGGGTGCGGGGGCGCTCGCGGAGGTGACGGCGCTCGCCGAGCGCTGTCTGCTCGCCGAGCTGCCCGATGCCCTGCCGGTGGTCATGCGCGTCCTGTCCGACCGCGCGGCTCTGGACGCGGATGTGGGTCATCTCGCGCAGGCGCTGCCCGCCCTTGTGCGGTCCGTGCGGTACGGCGATGTGCGCGGCACGGACGGCGCGGCGCTCCGCGAGGTGGCTACGGGCCTGGCCGAGCGGGTCTTCGTCGGACTACCGCCGGCCTGCACCGGCCTGGACGACGACGGCGCCACGGAGATGCGCGGCCATCTCGACGCCACCCACCAGGCCGTCGGCCTCCTGGGCCAGCTCGCGGCCGGGGACGGGCCCGGGACCGAGAACGGCACCGGGAAGGGCGCCGAGAACGGCACCGAGAAGGGCGCCGAGAACGGCGCCGAGTCGGAAGCGGCGGGTCTGCGGGCGCGCTGGGCCGGGGTGCTGAGGTCGGTGACCGGGCGGGACACGGTACCGGGGCTGATTCGGGGACGGGCGGCCCGACTGCTGCTGGACGACGGGCAGTTGGGCGATGGGGGAGCGGAGCAGCTGATGGGGCTCGCCCTTTCGCCGGGCACTCCGCCCGGGGACGCCGCCGGCTGGATCGAGGGGTTCGTGGGCGGCGGGGACGGCGGCGGGATGCTGCTGGTCCACGACGAACGGCTGCTGGCGCTGGTGGACGGCTGGCTGACGAGGGTGCCGGCCACCGCGTTCACGGACGTACTGCCGCTGCTGCGCCGGGCCTTCTCGGAGTACGAAGCGGGGGTGCGGCGCACGCTCGGCGAGCTGGTCCGGCGCGGGCCTGCGGTGGCATCCCGCCACCCGGTCGGCGACGGCGAGGACGCGGCGGCGCCCGGCTTCGGGCCCGGCCTGGATCGTGACCGCGCCGCAGCCGTACTTCCCACCCTGCGGCTGCTGTTGGGCACCGGCCATGATCCCTTCGGTAGCGGCAGCGGCAGCGAGAGGGGAAGCGAAAGCCGGATAGGCAGCGAAAGCGAGCCCCGGAGCGGCACCGGACGGGAGACCCGGAGCGACACCAGCACCCGGAGCGCCCAGCACACCCAATACGCCCAACACACCCAGCACGCCCAACACACCGACCACACCCAGCACAACAACCTGACGGGGGCGGCAAGATGAGCAACTGGATGGCCGAATCGGTCGACCCCGCGCAGGCCGAGCGGCTGCGGCGCTGGCGGCTGGTGCTCGGTGGGGGCGGCGCGGACGGCACGGGGCAGGAGCTGCGGGGGCAGGATGCCGCGATGGACGGGGCGCTCACCTCGCTCTACGGCCAGAGCAAGGCCGGCAAGGGGGCCGACGGCGGGAAGCGGTCTGCGGGGCTCGGGGCGTCGGCGCCCGCGGTGGCGCGCTGGCTCGGCGATATCCGTACGTACTTCCCGTCCTCCGTGGTGCAGGTGATGCAGCGGGACGCCATCGACCGGCTCGGGCTGTCCTCGCTGCTGGTCGAGCCGGAGATGCTGGAGGCCGTCGAGGCGGATGTGCATCTGGTGGGCACGCTGCTCTCGCTCAACAAGGTCATGCCGGAGACGACCAAGGAGACCGCGCGGGCCGTCGTCCGCAAGGTCGTCGAGCAGCTGGAGAAGAAGCTGGCGACCCGCACCCGCGCCACCCTCACCGGTGCGCTGGACCGCTCCGCGCGGATCAGCCGGCCGCGCCACCGAGATATCGACTGGGACCGCACGATCCGGGCGAACCTCAAGAACTACCTGCCGGAGTACCGCACGGTCGTCCCCGAGCGGCTGATCGGCTACGGCCGGGCCGCGCAGTCGGTGAAGAAGGATGTGGTGCTCTGCATCGACCAGTCCGGTTCGATGGCCGCCTCGGTCGTCTATGCCTCGGTGTTCGGCGCGGTGTTGGCGTCGATGCGGGCCATCAACACCCGGCTGGTCGTCTTCGACACCTCGGTCGTCGATCTGACGGATCAGATCGACGACCCGGTCGATGTCCTCTTCGGCACTCAGCTCGGCGGCGGCACGGACATCAACCGCGCTCTCGCCTACTGCCAGTCCAA
Source organism: Streptomyces sp. NPDC050636 (assembly GCF_040654775.1). NCBI lineage: Bacteria > Bacillati > Actinomycetota > Actinomycetes > Kitasatosporales > Streptomycetaceae > Streptomyces > Streptomyces sp. NPDC050636. The sequence goes on along the minus strand of NZ_JBFAIP010000006.1, from coordinate 145,723 downwards.
GATCACCCGTCCCGCCGAGACCGTCGTCGTCCTCATCAGCGATCTGTACGAGGGCGGCATCCGGGACGAGATGCTCAAGCGGGTCGCCGCGATGAAGGCGTCCGGGGTGCAGTTCGTGACGTTGCTCGCACTGTCCGACGAGGGGGCGCCGGCATACGACCGCGACCATGCCGCGGCGCTCGCGGCCCTGGGCGCACCGGCGTTCGCGTGCACTCCGGACCTCTTCCCGGACGTGATGGCCGCCGCGATCGAGAAACGGTCGTTGCCCATACCGGACATGGCGGAGCAACAGTGACAGGAGTGCCGGGAGGACTTGCGCGGCACCTGGCTTGTCGTGCAAGGATCAGCGCATCGCTCGATCGCCCGTGACGCGCGTGACACCGCGGCCCTGTGCCCGCGTGTCCCCGTCCGTATGGGAAGGTCCCCTCCTTGTCTGCTGTGTCCGCCATGCCTGCTGCCGTGCGCCTGCCGCGCACGGTGGCCGCGCGGCGTGCGCTGCTGGCGGGGCTCTTCCTGGTGGGCTTCGTCGCCCTCGGCTTCGCCTTCGGTACCGGCGCCCACGCCGAGGACCGCACCGGCGCGACGGCCGTGACCGGGGCTTCGGCCCCGGACACGGACCCGGCCGAGGCGCCCACCCCGACCCGGGCCGCCACCCGGGACGGGGCCGCAGACCGACTGTCCGGCTCCGGGGCCGAGTTCGCGCAGCAGCGCGAGGCGGCCCGTACGGAGATCACCGAGCGGGAGAAGACCGCGCCCACCGCGGTCTCCGGTGCTCTGCGGCCCGCCGCCGAGCGCATTGAGCCGGTCACCGACCCCCTCACCGAGCCGGTGACCGGGGTCGTACGGGACATCCGGGACGTGGCCGGTGCCACGCTGCCCGTGGGCCTCCCGTCCGGCGAGCACGCGGGACGGCCCGGCAACGGCGGTACGTCCGAGCACGGTGGCGCGCCGAACGGTGCGCAGCAGGCCGGTGCGCGGACCGCCGCGATGGCCGACTGCACCGCCGCCCCGTCGTCCCGCCTCACCGACGGTCTGGGGAAGCCGGCCGAGCAGTTCCGTCCCGTCGCGCACGAGCAGCGGGACCAGGGGCACGACGGCCTTCCCGGCCAGTTCCCGCAGGGCCCCGTGGCGCCCGCCTCGCACTCCGCGGGTGATGGCCACGGCCCCCGTGGCGGGGACCAGTTCGCCGCCTCTCCGGCGGACCCCACACGCTTCCGGCTGCTGCCCGGTGGCGTCCGCACGGCCGATGGCGCTCCGACGCGTCGGCGTGCCGAAGAAATCCTCGAATTCCCGGGCTAGGGCAGACCGCTCCGCGTCTGTAACTGGACCTGCCGCGCGGGGGCGGGACAGGTCTGCCCGTCAAACCCTCCAAATTCGAAGGACTTTCACCACCATGCGCTCGAACATTCGCCGTTCCATCGTCGTTGCCGCCGCTGCCACCGGTCTGTGGGCCCTGGGCTCCGTCGCCGCCAGTGCCGCCGAGCTGCCCGTCACCCCGGACCTGCCGGCCACCGGCTCGGTGACCGACGCCGCGCAGCAGCTGCCCACCGGTGGCGCGACCGACACCGTCAAGAAGACCGTGAGCGACACCGCCGACAAGGCGACCGGTCTCGGCGACGTATCGGCCCCCGAACTGCCCGCCGGTGAGCTGCCCGCGCTGGGCGATGTGACCGGCGCCCTCGACGGTGTGCAGAAGCCGGGTGTCCCGTCCGCCGACCTGACGAAGGTCACGGACGCCGCGAAGGCCGCCGACGCGAAGAAGGCCGAGAAGGCCGCCAAGAAGGCCGCGAAGAAGGCCGGCAAGCTCGCCCAGGGCAAGCTGCCCGCCGCCCCGTCGCTGCCCGCCACCCCGGGCGTCCCGTCCGCCGACCTGCCCGGCGTCCCGAGCCTGCCCGGGACTCCGGAGCTGCCGAAGGCCCCCGCGCTGCCCAAGGCCCCCGGCTCGGCCGACAACCTGCTCGCCGCGCTCGCCGGTGCGGGCGTCCGTCCCGAGCAGCTGACCAACGCCGCGCAGGGCGGGCTGGCCACCGTCCGCCCGACCGTCGAGCAGGTCGCCGATGACGTGCTGCCGCCCGTCGCCCGCCGTATCGTCGTCAGGATCGTGCCGGTCGCCCAGACCACCGTCGGCGGTGCCGGCGAGCTCGCCGGTGACGCCAAGGGCCAGGCGACCCCGTTCGTGACCGCGGTCGGCGGCCACGCGCAGGTGTTCGTGACCAGCGTGTCCGGCAAGGCCACCCCGTTCGTGCAGGGTGTGTCCTCCGACGCCTCCGTGCTTGCGCAGGGCGTGACCACCGACGCCACCCCGTTCGCGCAGGGCCTGGTCACCGTCGTCGCGACCGACGCGCAGGGCATCGCCACCACCGCTGTCGCCGGTGTGCAGGGCCTGACGCCGGCGCAGGTGCCGGCCGACCTGACCGACGTTGTCGCCGTCCCGGCCACCCCGGCCGTGCCTGCCGTCCCGGCGAACCCGACCGACGCCGTCGCCGTCCCGGCCGTGCCTGCCACCCCGGCCGTGCCTGCCGTCCCGGCGAACCCGACCGACGCCGTCGCTGTTCCGGCCGTGCCTGCCACCCCGGCCGTCCCCGCCGTCCCGGCGAACCCGACCGACGCCGTCGCCGTCCCGGCCGTCCCCGCCGACCTGGCCGACCTGACCAACGCCGCCAACATCCCGGCGCTGCCGGTCCTCCCGGTCCAGGCCGTCTGAGGCTCTACGGCCGACACCACCGGCTCGTCGTCTGCGGCGGCAGACGGCATCGGATAACACCGGAGCCGGGAAACCCGGTTCACGCCGGCTCAGGCCGGACAGCGCCGGAAACCCCATGAACAGCCGGGCGGTCCTCTGTGGGGGAGGGCCGCCCGGCCTTGGCGTATCCGGGGCCAGAACGCCACAAACGCCCAAGGTCCCAAGGTCCCAAGGCTCACGGTCTTAGGGCATGGCCCCAACTAGGGGTGGGCGAACACATCCCGTAGGGGGTGCAAGCGCCCCCTGCGAGGCCACAACGCGGTGGTTCTGGACGGTATTCCCGTGGTTCGCCACGGGATCGGCGAGGTGCTGCACGGATCGGCATGACGCTGCACGGATCGGCGAGACGCTGCACGGGTTCGACACGACGCTGCACGGATCGGCGAGACGCTGCACGGATCGACATGACGCTGCACGGGATCGGCATGACGCTGCCGGGCCCATCAATCCCGCGTGTTGGGTACCCGCAGCCGTTCCCAGCTCACCTTCCCCGGCATTCCGTCCGCGTCCTTGCCCTTGAAGCCGAGCTTGTGCTGCCAGGCCGCGTACGACTTGCGATCAGCCTCGGTCCACTCCGGACTGGGGCCTTCCTTGTAGTGGCCGCAGCCCTCGGCCACCAGCCGTTTGCCCATTGCCGTGATCACCTCGCTGCGGGCCCCCGGGCGGAAGAACCCGCCGCCGGGGAACGGCTCGTACGGCGGGTGCTGCGGCTTCGGCGGCACCGGAGGCCGGGTGTCACTGCCCGTATCCGTGCCCGTGCCCGTATCCGTATCCGTGCCCGTACCGGAATCCGTGCCCGGCTCCGTGGCGCCCTCCGCCGGTTTCGCCAGCCGCTGCTTGATCCGGTCCCGCAGGGAACCCATCGTGAAGCCCCGCGGATCGACCTTCCCCGGCTGCCACTCCTTGTGGCCGATGACCGAGCGCTCGCTCCAGCCGTGCGCCCGGCAGATCGCCGCCGAGACCTTCTCGATCGCGGCCTTCTGCTCCTCCGGCCACGGGTCCCCGCCGTTGCCGAGGTTGATGCACTCGAAGCCGTAGAAGTGCCGGTTGCCGTCGGTGTCGGCGGCGTTGTCGGGCGGCAGTTCCGACTCGTTGACCACCGCCCGCAGGACGTCGCGGTCGCCGAGCCCCGCGTGGTTGGCGCGGCCGTTGCCGACGAGGTGGACCTCACCCTTCTTGTCGATCACGCCGTGGCAGAGCGGGCCCGGCAGATCGGCGTGCCCGTCGTAGCACAGGTCCACGGAGTTGTCGGTGCCCTGGGTGACGGTGTGATGGATCATCACTCCGTTCACCGGCCCCCACGGGCCCTTGGAATTGCGGTTGTGCTTACGCCAGTTGCGGACCTCGTGGACGACCACGCCCTCATCGCGTAACGCTTTGAGCAGCTGTGAGGCGGTCAGTGGTGTGGCCATCAGCCCACGCCCCCTTCGTCTCCCGCGGCCTCATTGACCGCCGCCTCGGCCGCGGCGCTCGTCTGGGACCTGCTCAGCGGCGCAGACGGCGCGGACGAAGACTCGGCCGTGCCGGCAGCCGCACCCGCAGCCGCCCCTCCGTCGCCCGCCTCCTCCGCCCGTGCCTGCGCCTCCGCGGCCAGCGCCGCATCGTCCGCCGCCGGGATGCCCGCCGACAGCGGCCGGAACGCCAGCCGCAGGTCGGGTACGGCATGCTCGCCGTGCACCCACGCCAGCGGCGCGTAGTGCGCCTCGATCCCGGCCGGGGACTGCAGCAGCGGACGGCGTGCCGCGTCCGTCGGCCACTCCACGCCACCGGTGGCCGTCCGGGCCGGGATCAGCCAGAAGTCGCCGGTCCGGTAGGTGCCGCCGGCCGCGAAGTACACCTCGACGCCGTCCTCCAGCGGCAGCCAGCCGCCCTCCTCGACCCGTACCGCACCGTGGTGCGGCCGGCCCGCCTTGGCGCCGCGCTTGGGGGACTGCCGGGCGCTGTTCTCGTGGTGGTCCCAGCGGCGCAGGAACGGATGCAGCTCGGGCCGCCGTCCGACGCGCGGCGCCGGTTCGTCCGAGAGCCGGACCCGCCGTCCGGGCAGGTCGAGTTCCTCCACCCGCAACAGCGGTTCGGCCTCGCCCCGGCTCGCGTAGGCGGTGTCCACGAACTCGACCCAGTCGCCGATGTTCAGATCCAGCTTGTCGTCGTTGCCGAGGTTCGCCAACTCGACCCAGGTGCCGTCGAGTTCATCGACCGGGAAGGTGACGGATCCGTTCTCCCTGGACCATTTGAACGTGGCGTCCTTCGCGGTGCCGGCGTCGTGCACCTCGACCCGGTAGAGCTGGTTCTCCGGCCCCCGGTAGCGGGCGTCCGGGGCGACCAGGCACGGCTCGTCGTCCGCGTGGTCCGGGCGTTCGCTGCGTGCCGCGAGACGGGAGGCGGGGGTGCGCTGCTTGCGGGCCCAGTCCGCGAACGCCTTCCGGATCTCGTCGACCGGCGGGTTGTCGCCCTCCAGTCCCAGTGCGGTGCCGGGCAGCGGCAGCACCTGCCACACCACCTTGGCGCGGGCCGCGGTGTCCGGCAGCGCCGAGCCCAGCGCGACCTCGCGCAGCGCCGGGTCCTCGGCCGCGGTGACGATCCGCTCCCACACCTTCAGATACGCCAGGTACGGGAACTGGCTGGGCAGCCGGTCGCCGGGCCGCTCCGGGTCGCGGAAGCCGTCGGGCTGGTCCCAGTACGTCCAGGTGGCGGGCGGCTTGGCCGGTTCGCCGGCGTCTCCGGTGCCGCCCGCGTCATCGGCGTCGTCGTGGCCGTCCGCCGGCACCGGCACACCCGGCTGCGGGCGGGTCGCCTCGCACAGGATGCCGTCCACGTAGTAGCGGCCGCCGCCGATGACGAGGTCGTCCAGCTCGCGGCTGCCGCCCCGCAGATCGATCTTGAAGCCGGTGGCGCCGCTCGGCCCGCCGTGCTGCCCGATCAGGTCGGCGGTGAGCGTACGGGCCTGGAACAGCTGGATCGCGGTCTGCTCATTGGCGTCGGCGTCCAGTTGGACGCGGCCCTGCTGGGCGACCACCGCAGAGTAGTGACGCTCCGGCCGGTAGGTGAGGCGCGAGAGATCAGCGTGCATGGAAGGGGTCCCCCTCGTACGGGTTGCTCAGAAGGTCGGAAGTCGGAAGGTGGCGGCAAGAGGCGGTAGCGGGTGGGCAGTTCACTCTGCGAACGGGTGGACAGTTCACTCTGCGAACGGGCGGGTGGTTCACGTCACGAACGGGCCCGCGGTTCACTTCACGAACGGGCCGGCAGTTCACCCCGCGAACAGGTAGGGAGTTCATGTGACGAACACGATCCCCGCGTCAGTGCCCGCCGGGGTGTACTCGGCGAGCCGGGCCCGCAGGCTGTCCTCGCGCTGCGGCTGGTAGAGATCGTGGTACGCGCCCATCTCGGCGCCGTCCTCCGCGCCGCGCCTGATCTCTTCCCCAGCCCCGGACGGGCCGGGGGCACCCCCGCCGCAGCCCGCCGCCAACTGCCCGTACCAGGGCGTCCCGTAGCGCTCGCCGCGGAGCAGCGGCCGCACCCGCGCGGTGTCCTCGGGGCCCGCCAGGTCCGGCTGGCAGCGGTAGCGGCGGGGGGTGCGCGAGCCGGGCGGGACGTAACTGAACCGCAGGCAGCCCACACCCCGCCGGGCGACGTGCAGCCGCCCGGTGAAGATGCTGTTCTCGGCGATCTGCACGGCGTGGGTGTGCACCTCGCCGATGACGGTGGTGCGGTGCGCGTGCAGCACCGCATGCGCATGCCGGCAGTCCGGCGCCGACAGCGCCTCCCGGTCGTGCCCGGTGGCGTCCAGGATGCTGTCACGGAGGTGGATCGGCAGCGGATCGGTGCCCACTTCGTCGCCGATGACCTCGATGGTGCCCAGGATGCAGCGGTCGATCTCGACGCAGGCGGTGGTCCGGTCCAGGACCAGGCTCGGCTCCTCGGGAGAGGCCGGATCGCACTCCGGCTCCAGGGACCAGCCCGGTACCAGCGTGCAGTGCCGCAGCGTCACCGCGCCCATGGGCCCGGTGACGTTCAGGCCGCGCCCGGTGACCAGCAGGCCGTCCAGTACGATCCGCGGCCGCTCGCCGGGGGCGCAATCCTCCTCCCTGGCACGGATGTTGAGTGCGTCGGGCCGGTTGCTGTACCAGTCCAGCAGCCGGATGACGGGCCGGGTGCCCTCGGCGGCGCGCAGCTCCAGCCGGTCGCCGGGGTCCAGGTCGAAGTCCAGCTGCTCCTGGTAGGCGCCGCTGTGGGTGATCTCGATGATGCCGTCGGGGCCGCAGCGTCCGGCCCGCCGGTCGTGCCGCCACTCCCCGTAGGCGTCCATGATCCGCTGGAAGGTCTGGCCGGGGCCGACCCGGTAGACGGCGGCGTCCGACCGGTTCTCATGGTTCTCGCGGTCCCGGCGGTCCTCCCGCAGGTATTCACCGCCGCCCAGGTCGTCCCCGAACCCGTAGTGGTAGTCCACCCATACGCCCTGCCGCGGCGCGGAGCGCGAGCCGAAGGCCATCCGGCCCAGCTCCGGGTCGACGGCGACCTGCCCGCGCTTGGGCCGGTAGCGCCAGTCGCTCAGATCGGCGACGACGATGTCGGACAGCGGGATCGGGGTGTCATGGCCGTCCCGCCGGATGGTGAAGCTCTTGCCGGGCCCGTAGTAGTCGGCGAGCCGGTCGTGCAGCTGCCGCCGCCGGATGGCGGCCGGCACATTGTCGATGGTCGCGATATGCGTCGCGGACGGTTCCGGCTCCGGGCGGGTCACCAGCGCCGTGTCGTTGCCCAGGATCGAGAAGGTGTAGAGGTTGCGGGCCCGGTCGATGCAGTACGCGGGCGCGTGCGTCACCGAGTACGGCTTCAGTCGCCAGACGAACAGTCCGACCCCGGCCGGTGAATAACCCCCTTGCGTGTGGCGGGAGTTGAGGCGGCGGACGTCCACCGACCGGGCCACCGTCCCGAACGGCCCGCCGGCCAGGTCCAGCGCCGCGCCGTCCCGGACGTCGACGAGCCGTCCGCGCCCGGCCCGCCGCGCGTTGACGGCCTCCGTGCCCGACCCGTACAGCTTCACCGGCTGCTGGTGCGCGACCAGCCGGGAGAACTCCACCGCCCGCGCCGGCCAGCCCGCCACCCCCTCCGACAGCTCCTCCAGGAGCGCGAGGGTGCCCTTGCGCCGCCGGTTGGCTACGGTGGCCGCCACATCGCGGCGCGGCGCCAGCGCCTCGGCGAGCCGCCTGCGGGACGAGTCCGGCAGCCCGCCGTCCCGCAGCCCGGTGGCCAGCACCCGCTCATAGCCGGGCAGCGGCCGGTAGCCGACCAGATCGCCGATGTACGGCAGCACCCACTCGGCGGCACTCTCCACGAACCAGTCGTCGTACTGCTGCGCCACCCCGTCGCGTACGAGATCGACCTGCTCGGCGATCACGGCGAGCAGCGCGCGCAGGGGCTCACCGCCCGCGGGATCCTCGGAGTCCCGCAGCCGGAGCCACTGCGGCAGCAGCTCCGCGAGCCCGTCCGGCTCCCTGGTCGTCGTCATCGGGTTACCTCCGTGAGGATCAGCGTGTCCGCGACCTGCGGTGAGAACAGGGCGAGCTGGGCCGGCCGGATACCGCGGAAGACGCAGACCGCGCGGCCCCTCGCCAGCGGGCGGGTGTCGGTGATGTCCGGGTTCAGACGCAGGAGTTCGGCGAGCGGGATGCCGTAGTGGCCGGCGATGGCGGACAAGGTCTCGCCGCCGGCCGCCGTCACCTCATGGACCCGCTCGTCGTACGTGGCGAGCCGGGACGGCACCGACGGGCGGGGTGCCAGCGCGAACCGGTCGGCGAGTCGGGCGAGTTCGTCCGGGGTGACGGACGCCGGGATGCCGGTGAAGGCGTCCACGTCCACGTAGTCGACGCCGGGCACCGCCTGCGCGGCGGCCAGCACCTCCGACAGCTGCGCCGGCTGCCCCAACTCCCGCCCGTCATAGCCGAGTGCGGCCAGCAGCGCCCGCCGCACCCGCGGCTCGACCAGCGGCCACGAATAGTCGGGCGCCACCTTCACCTTCGCCGCGCACAGCAGCAGCACCGGCTCGCGGACGTCCACCCGCACCGGCAGCCGGGCGTCGCCGTACTCGGCGAGCGAGGAGCGCAGTGCCCGCAGCACCTCCGCGTCCGGCGCGATCGGGATGTCGTCCACGCCCGCGACGGTCACATGCAGCACCTTCCGCCGCCCGTCGAAGAGTTCGCGGGCCGAGGCCCGGCCGATGCCGGCCCGGGAGCGGGCGAAGTCCTCGTAGTCAGGGAGGGACACCAGCCGGTCCAGCGCGGAGACGGACAGCGGGACGGTGCGCCGGGTCAGCCCTGGGCCGTCGGCGTCCGCGCCGCCGGTCGCGGGCTGCGGATTGCTGACACCGGTGACGCCCAACGGCCGGGTGATCGCCTGGGTGATGCGGTTCGCCGCGACATTCGCGGCCCGGCCGGTGCCGAAGCGGTACCGGGCCCGTACGTTGTCGTGCCCGGTCGGCAGCCGGGCGCCGTGCACCCCGTCGCCGAAGGTCACCGTCGTACGGCCGTTGTCGCCCGCCGTGCCGGTCACATACACGCGCTCGCCCGGCCCACGCCCGGCCAGACTGTCGACCGCGTGCCACAGCAGCCCGTCGACGCGTATCTGCAACTCGGGCGTCGCCCCCAGAGGGTTGTCGTCCGGCAGCCAGGTCAGCGGCGACTGCCAGAGCGCGAACGTCTGGTTGACGCGCCCGGCATCGCCGCTGCCGATCGCCTCGTCCCGGCTCTCGCCGTGCGAGGCGGGCACGACGTTGCCGTGGATGCGGACCGTGTCGCGCAGATAGCGATGGGTCAGGTCGGTGGTGAGGGTGAGCCTGGTGTGGACGCGGTCGCCCGGCAGGTCGGGGTCCAGGACCTGGTCGACGCCCGCGATCACCGCCAGCTCGGTGCCGCGCACCCCGGCCGACCCGGGGATATCGGTGCGCTCCCCGGACACGACCAGATACCGGCCCGGCCGCAACCCGTCGTACAGCTCGCCGAGTTCGATCTCATTGCCGTGCACGTCCTCGCCGACCGGATCGTCCGCCGGCCGCAGCACCTCGCCCGCGGCGTGCACCGTGGTGTCCCGGATCGCCGACAGCACCACGTCGTGCTCGTCCAGCCAGGGGTCGGCGAGGGTGAGTACCGTGCCGCGGCCGGTGATGCCGTAGTGGGTGTGGACGGCGGTGCGTACGGCGGTGACGCGGGTGGTGACGAAGGCGAGCTTGGGGTCGCCGGGGATGCCGTCGGGGTCCGTGTCCTTCTCCGGGGCGCTGCCCTTCTCTGGGGCGCTCCCCTTCTCCGGGGCCTTGCCCTTGCGGGGCCGCTCGATGGCGACCCAGCTGCCGACCGTGATCCCGTCGTACACCCCGTCCAGTGGCAGGGACAGCCGGTCGGCGGGCTTCGGCACGGTCGCGATGCCGATCTCCACGCTCGGCGGCTCGCCGCCGGACGCGACCTTGACGGTGATCTCGTACTCGCCGTGAGTGACCTGCTTGTGCTGCCCCGGCCCCAGGTCCCAGGACAGCGGAGTGCCGTTGTCCACCGCGATATGGAACTTGCCGTCCTCGCCCGGCCGGGACACGAACAGCGTGCGCTCCGGCAGGCCGGGCAGGAGCCGGGCGGTGACCCCCGGCTCCTGGGAGTCGGCCGGGCGACGGCCCAGCCAGCTCAGGTCGTGGTCCTGGCCGGTACGGGTGTGCAGTTCGACCCGGCCGGGGCCGAGGTCGAAGGGCAGGTCGGCGGGCAGGTTCTCGCTGCGCTGGTCCGAACCCCCGGTCTCGATGTGCTGGAACTCGGCCCGCACCGGCACCTTGCCCGCCGTGTCGAACACGATCCGCATGCTGGTCAGCGCGGCGCCGGTGAGCGGCCAGTCGGCCGTCCTGATCACCCGGCCGCGGTCGTCCTGCACGGGCTTGAGAGGCGCGGTCGCGCCGAAGGGGGCGGCGGTGACGCGCATGGCCAGGACGGCGCGGACGACGGCCGGGCCGGGCGCTTCGGAGGGTGCGGTGGGTGCCGGTGCGGCCTTCCGCCAGGCCGGGTAGAGGCCGTCGGACAGCCGCGGGTCCAGCGCCGTCAGCAGCTGCGCACCGAGGTCCGAGCCGGTACCGAAGAGCCGGCCCGGGTCGTGGGAGAGGGCGCGGGAGCCGGACGGGGGACGGATGACGCGGGTGCGGAGGGCGGGGAGCAGAGCGCCCAAGGCGCGGAGGGCGGCGGGGGTTCGGGCGGTGGGACCGGTTGCCTCAGGGGTCCCCCCAGGGGTTGGCTCGCCCGGCGCGGCCGGGGGCGCCTGTGGTGTACCGGGACGCGCGGCCGGCTCTTCCCCCGACAGCTCGCCGGCCCGCTCCGCCAGCTCGCCGACCACCGCCTCCAGCTGCTCGAACCAGGCGGCGACCTCCTCGTACGGGGCCGCCAGCGCCTGCGCCTCGGCGAGCCGCTCATGCGGCCCCGCCAGCCGCCGCACAAACTGCTCCGGCGTCGCGACGCCGCCCAGGTCCTTGCGCAGCGGCGCCAGCACCTGCACATCGAAATCGGCGATGAACTTGCTGATGGGGCGGGGGTTCGGGGTTTGGGGGGTGGCGTCCCCGGGATAGTCCGGATCATCCGGGTCGCCGGGTTCCTCCGGCTCCGTGATCCACTCACGCAGCTCCGCCACCAGCTCCTTCAGCGACGGCGGCGCCGACTTCGGCAGTCCGAGGCCGGTGACGTCCTCATTCCGGTCCAGCCGCACCTTCGCGACCGGCAGCAGCACCCGCTTCGCCCCGAAGTCGAAGAGCAGCCGGTCGCCGACGGCCAGCGCCGTATTGGTGCCCGCGACCAGCAGTTCGGGGCGCTTCTTCAGATCGTCCTCGGTGAGCAGGGCCGGCCGGCGGCGCCGTACCGCCAGCTCGTTCCACGCCCAGCGGGCGGTCAGGTCCTCGTCCGTCTCGAAGGTCTGCGACTCCTCGCCGGTCGCGGCGGGAACGCTGTGGCTGCGCGCCCCGCGCGGAATCACCACCGGCAGGTCCTCGACCCGCGGATCGCGGTCCACGGTGTACGCGAGATGGGTGTCGGCGGCGACGCCGGGCCGCGGCCGGTGCCCGACCAGCCGCCCGAGCAGGGCGAGCGAACGGTGCTCGTTCGCCGTCCGCAGATACCCCTCGTCGGCGATCCGCTCGCTGTGGAAGGTCAGCACATCACCCAGCACGGCCCAGGCGTCCAACAGCCCGATCGCCGGGTCGTCGGGGGTACGTACGGTCAGGCCGCGCAGCGCCGGGTAGGCGGGCGAGGCGAGCCGGTCGAGCATCCCGGCGAGGAAGGTGCCGTATGCGCCGACGCGGTAGTCGAGGGCGGTACGGCCCGGCGGGTTGTAGAGGGCGTCGGGGGTGCGGCGCTCGTCGCTGCCGCCGCATCCGCATCCGCAGGTGCTCATCGTGTACCCCCGAGCGCTCCGAGTTCGATGACCAGCCGGCCGTTCTCGGGCCGTTCCGGATCGTTGTCGCACACGGCGATCTCCAGCGGGCCGAGCCGCAGCACACCGTCCTCCAGTGCTCTGTTGTCCATGCGGTCTATGCGGTCTATGCGGTCTGTGCTGTCTGTGCGATCTGTGCGATTCCTTCGATCTGTGTGGTCTGTGTGGTCTATGTGTTCCTGATGGAACAGCCGTTGCAGCCGCGTCACCCGTACGCTCTGCACGCCCGGAACGGCCGCGGCCACCGCGGTGAGGCGGCTCAGGCGGACCGGCTCCCCGAACGTCAGCGCGTCAGGATGGAAGAAGCCGAGGCGTCCGCCGGACAGCCGACGACTGCCCAGCACCCGGGTCAACTCGGCCAGGATCTGCCCGTGTTGATGGCCCGGCGCCGCGCAGACCTCGACCATGATGTCCAGCGGCACCGTGCGGGCCGCCTCGACGACCAGGTCGTGCCCGATCCGGCGGTAGCTCTCCAGCGCGTACGCGACGGAGTCCAGCAGCTGCGGCTGAGGCTCACCGGTCCGCGCCGCGTCGATCGCCACATGCGCCTCCTGGACGCTGCCGGTCCAGCGGATCTCCGCCGCGGCCCGCTGCACACCCGGCAGCGCGGACGCCAGCTCCGCGTAGTCCGCGGCGGTCACCGCGCGCAGCCGGGTCCGCTTGAGGTCCAGCGGCGCCAGCTGCCTGACCTGCTCGATCGGCTCGGGCTCGGCGCCCCCGGTCGCGGGCAGCGGGTTGCGTACGCCCGCCACCGGCATCGGGTCGCCGGCCTCCGACACTTCCGGGTCCCGGCTCAGCACCAGGTGGTTGATGGCCTCGGCGCCGACGTTGCCCGCCGTGCCACCGCCGAGGCGGTACCGGAGGGTGAGCCGGCTACCGGGCGTCGGCCGGGCGCCGTACCGTCCGTCGCCGAAGCGCAACGCGATCCGTCCGTCGTCTTCCAGCTCACCGACGAAGTGCCGGTCCCGGGGGCCGCTGTCGAGGAGATCACGACGCGGGGTCCACACCTGCTCGCCGTCGTCGTCCATGAGGCGTACGGCGGGGAGCGCGGCGCGCGGATCGGGCAGCAGGGTGGCGGCCGGCCCGTGCAGCACCGGCTCGTCCGGATGCAGCCCCGCCGCGTACGCCGGTCCCCAACTGTGCGCGATCTCCCAGGCGATGTGCCCGCCCAGCACCACGCCCGCGCGGGCCCGTGCGGTCAGCACCTCCAGGCGGCGTAGCTTGGCGTCCAGCAGCCGGTCGCCGCGGTGCAGCAGCTCGCGCAGTGCCGGGCCATGATCGTGGCGGCGGCGCAGCTCCAGCCGCTCTAGGACCTTGAGCCCGAAGACCACCGTCAGTTCGGCGATCTCGTCCTCCGACAACCCGTCGTGGTCGCGGGCGCTGCGCCACAGCTCGACCAGCCGCGCCCGTACCCGCTCCCGGATGCCGGCCAGCCGCGTCGCCTGCCCGGCCGCCACCTGCGCGGGCTGCGGGAAGGGCACGGTCTGGGCGACGGGGGAGCGGTGCAGCACCGGGCGGAAACGGGGCCCGATACCCGGGTAGACGGACTGCGCGAGCAGCGTGCGCAGCGCCTCCGCCTGCGCGTACACCGTCCCGGGCACCACCCTCTCGCGTCGCTGCCCGGCCAGCTCAAGACCGAGCCCGGCCCGTACGGTCGCCTCCTCGCCGACGACGGTGAACAGCTCACGGATGTCGTCGGCGGTCAGCGCCGTGTGGCAACCGGTCTTCTCCAGCAGGGCGTTGATGGTCCGAGCCGTCGCGTTCCCGCCGTCCTTGTGGTCGGCACAGCCGAAGGCCGGCGGCTCACAGGAGCCTCCCCCACTCTCGGCTCCGCTCGAGCGGGAGGTACCCCCATCGGCAGGCACGGCCGGGACGGTGACCGTCTCCGGAACGCCTTCTGCTGCGGCTCCGAAGGCGAGCGACCGCCCGTGATCCACCAATACGACGTTGCCGCGCGCCACACTCACCTCCTCGACCGGAGCGCAGTCCGTACCGCCGCGGGTCGACAGGCAGAGCGGGAAGGACAGGGCGTCCTCCGGCGCCCAGGTGATTTCCAGCACCGGCTGGCCGTCGAGCTGGTCCACGGCCGGGGTGACGGAGGCGAGCCGGACCGTCTGGCGGTGCGCCGGGTCCTGGTCGCCGGGGGTTCCGGTACGCGGCCCCTTGACCTCCTCGAAGAGCAGCAGATCGCCGGGGGTGAGCTGGAGCGCCCGGCTTTCGCCTGCCTCGTCCGTCCACTCGTCGCGCAACGTCGCACTCGTCGCCCCCTTCGGCAGGGCGCAGACCTCCCCGCCCCAGGTCCACAGCCGGATGGCGTTGTGCTCGGGGCGCAGGGTGAGCGGCGTGTCGGCGACCGGCTCGAAGACCTCGACCGAGCCGCGCTCGTCCAGCAGGGCCAGATCCCGGTCGTCGATGACGGTCCCGATCTCGGGCCGGTCGCGCGGGCCGTAGGTCCTCGTATCGATGGCGGCGAAACGGAACTCGCCGGGGAGCAGGGTGAATTCCTCGACCGTCTCCAGGGACACGAACGCCCGCGCGCTGCACCCGTCATGCATCTGGTAGTCGATAAGCCGGACGTGCCGCCGTACGGAAACCCTCCGGCGGGCCGTGTCGAGATATGCCTCGGTCGCGACCGCATCCTGCTGATAACTGATCTGGTCGGCCGTGTACGCGAGCAGCTCGACCAGTGTCATGCCCAGATCGGCGGGGTTGCGTTCGACCCAGTCGGGGGTGGTCAACCGCAGCCGGTCGAGGACGAGCTGCCGCAGGGTGTCGTAATCGCGGGCCGTGTAGTCGATGACGGGGGCGGGCTTGAAGGTGTCCGGGCAGTCGCCGCCCCGCGCGTTGGTGTCGCCTGGCCCGTTCTCGTCCGCGCAGTCGAAGACGCTCGGGCAATCGGCCCGAAAGGAGAATTCCCGGCTGAAGTAACGCTGGTCAAAGCCCTCGTACGGCTGGGTGCCGGGCCGCCCGTAGGGATCCGTCTCGACGAGGGAGAGCCGATAGCGGGAGGTGTCTCCGGAGCGGTCCAGGACGACATGCAACCGGTCGTCGAGCTCGGGATCCTCCTCCCGCTCGACGGATATCTCCAGGGCTTCGATATTCGTGATACGTCGCCCGCCGTCGATACGGACATTCTCCGGGCAGAGGCCGTGCGGGGCTTTACCGAGGAAGGTGACGGTCAGTGTCACCCCGTCATCCGCGACCTCCACCGCATCGATCCCATTGAGCTGCGCCGCTCTGATCCGCCCGCGCCGGTCATCCGTACGACATACCAACTCAACTGTGGTGTCGTGCCGTTCGCTCATATTCCGCCCCGCCCCTCAAACACTTCATCGCGCCGGCTCGCGGTGGAGCGCACCACATAGCGCAGATACACGCGTACGACGTTCTCCTCGCTCACCACGTCCAGCGATTCGACCTCGATCAGATCCCCCAGCCAGCGCTGCAGCGACGCCTGCACCGAAAGCTCCACGGCGGACGCCAGCTCCGGACTGTTCGGAGTGAACACCAGATCCAACAGCCCGCACCCGAATTCGGGACGCATCACCCGCTCACCGGGACTCGTGAACAGCAACTGCTCGATCAGATCCCGCACATGGTCGTCGTGATCCGCGTGCGCGGTCCGCCCCCGTCGGTCGATCCGGAACGGAAACGCGACCTCGGTACGTACCTTCTTCGCAGCCCTCATCGGCTGGACACCCCCTGATGGCCCTGCTGGCCCTGGTGGACGTACGCCACGACCGGCGGGCCCTGCGGCACCAGCCCGGCGCTGAAACACATCGCCGCCGTCGTGTCCAGCAGCACCGGCACACCATCGATGCGTACGGCGTCGTTATCGGTATGCGGAGCCCAACGGATACTCGTGCACGGCTGCGGCAGGTGGTCGACGGCGTGCGGACATCCGCTGACCGTGAAAACGTCCACGGCGGTGGCCACGGGCGCGCCGTCGATCCGTACACCGTTACTCGTGGCCGCGGTGGATAACGCGCGCCCTCCGTGCGGGCAGCTGATCACGGCACCGCCGTGGACGAGATTCCCGGTCAACACGTCACTCACTCCCCCCGTTTTCGCTATCGCTTCTTGGGCACGGTCAACCGGCCCTCATTGATGTCGACTTGATCCCCGACCAGCGAAATCGACGCCCCGTGCCCATTGTTGATATGGACCCCCGTCGCATCGATCTTCACGTATGCGCCGCCCGGCGCTTCCAGCAAAATCCCGTTGGTGGGCACATCCGACATCACAATCTTGTGCTTCTTGGGGGTCTGGATAACGACGGGCCGGGACTCCGGCGGCTGCACCCGCGCATCCTCCGGCAACTCCTCCCGGCTCCCGTACCAACACCCCACCCAAATCGGATAACTGGGCTCGCCCTGCTCGAACTCCACCCACACACCCGCCCCGACCGACGGCACGACCACCTGCCCCGCCTCGGGACCGGTGAACGGAAAACACGGCAGGGCCCATGTGGACGGCTCATCCCCCAGCACGTCCGGAACCTGGACGATCAGCCGCCCCCGCCCCATCGGGTCGTTGTTGTCCACCACTCGGCCACGGAACTTGCCGAGAAAGCGGTTGTTAGGTGCGCCAGCCATTTCTCTTGTCTCCTGGATCCGATACGAGCCGCGGCTCGACTGCTGCTCTAGGGACGTACGGTGCCGCTTCGGGCAATCAGCCCTTCCCTCGACAGCGTGAAGTTCTGTTGATACGAGCCCGGCCGAAGATTGGTCGTCACGCTCTTCACGTAATAGTCGCCGTCATACGTCACCCCAGCACCCCGCACGCCGACCAACTCCCGTGGCCGCAGCACATATCCGTGCCGATTGACGTCCAACGAACCCGACCCCGAAATGGCATCGGCAGAGGTCGCCGCCTTACCCAAAGCCTCCGCCTTCGCAATCGCCTCATCCCGCTTCGCGGTCCCGCTCAGCGTCTTGCGCTTCAGGGCCGGCGAGGCCCGCCGCCCGAGCGGCGGCCTGAGGGGACTGATGTCCGGCTGCGCGAGCAACGGCGCCCGCCGCGTCACCGGATCCTGCACCCGCGCCTGAGGTTCCTCCCGCGCGGTCCCGTCGTAGGCGAAAGTCAATTGATCCACAGTCGAGTTGACGTCCATATTCACGTTCAAGGCGTGCTGCCGCTGGCCGAGCCGCTGCTCCGGGCCCCAGAACGCCGTCGACTTCCCCGGCACCGGCCCCGGATCCAGGTAAAACGTGTACCCATTGGCCCTGGCCAGCTCATTCACATACTGCAGATCGGTCCCGACCTGGTAATCAACCCGGAGCTGCTCCCTGGGCGGCTGCGGAATCTGCTCCCGGATGATCCGGGCATCGATCCCGTAATCCGCGTACTTCCCAAGAATCCGCTCAATCCGCTGTGAGGGCGCGAGGTTGGGGTACCGATCGGCCCGCTCCTCCAGATCCATCAACAGCGTCAGGTCCTCACCAGTCACCGTCAACGTCGTCTGCCCGGGCTGATTACTGGCCCCCACCTCCTGCCGCACAATCAACCCATCCAGCAGCACAAACGGCGTCCCTTTGATGCTCACCGCCAGAATCACCCGCGTCTTGGGATCAAAGAACCCCTCAGGCAACAACCGCTGGATGATCGCGCCCTTCTTGGTCAGATCGAACGCAATCTGAAACCCGCTCCGCTCACCCGCCGTACTCGTGATCTGAGCCGACAGCAGCGCCTCGGTCACCTCGGACGGCACCGGCCGCGCCGACTTCGGCCCCATGTACAGCGACACATGAATCGGGCCCCGCCCGACCGGCTCATCAGCCATTCCTCACACCCGGCCCGCCCAACCCACCCGGGAACCCACCCGGAAGCGGCACGGCGATCTGCTCCCCCGGCTCATCCGTCAACTCCCGCGGATCGAGCGTGGGATTGGCATCAGCAATCTGCCACCACTGCCCCGAATCCCCGAAGTACCGCTGCCCGAGCTGATCGGCCCGCTCGCCACTGCTGACGGTGTGCGGCACGGCCTCCTCGGCCGCATCCTCCAGCCGCGGCAGCAACCGCCGCTTGGCGTACTTCACCTCGGCACCATCGGGCATGCGATGCACACCGATCTCCACCTCGGCGTACCGACTACTCCTGGAATACGGATGCGCTCCGGGCACGTCATCCAAAGCCCGCTCATACGGCTCGATCACCCTCAGATCCCCCTCCCACCAAGCCCAAGCGCCGCAAAACTCCCACCCCGCGCGGCCCGCGCCAACTGCTCCTTCTGCGCCAGGTGAGCCAGATACAACTCCGCCCCCCGATGCCCCGCCGGCAGGTCACTCACCGTCAAAATCTTCATCCCGATACTGAGCGAGGCTCTGATCGGGTTGAGATTGACATCGAAGGCCGACTCATTGATTGACAACTCGGTGAGCCGGACGGGCATGACGCGCTTGCTTCCCCAGGTAAAGAGCGTGAGCGGCATTTCGATGGGGCTGATCTCGATGGTGCCCTTTTTGCTGAGGTGAGAAGCGGCCCTGAGCTGCGCGGTCGTCGGCTGCACCAGCATTTCCAGCACGGCCAGTTGCGGATGAATCCCGTCGGGCGCGGCTACGTCGAGCTGGTCGGTCGCGTCGATCTCCGCAGTGAACTTCCACGTCTCCTGGGCCGGCCCTTTGAGTCTCAGCGCCTCGTTCCTGTCGCCACCACTCCCACCTCCGCCGCCGTCTCCCTCACCTCCGGCGGCTTGGGGCGCCACGGACCGCTCCAACGTGTCAGGGTTGAACTGCAGCACGATAATGCGCTGAGGCGTCCCCAGATCGGGATCGACGATGACGATGCCGGAGCGGATGGGCTTGGGTATGTCGGCGTAGCGGGTCACAGGGGCCATCGCCTTCCTGGTTCGTCTCGGAGCAAATTGTCCATGCGGACATCTCTGCTACCTATCGGAGCCGTTGCGTAAGTCGCTCTTGAAGAGGCTCATAGTCGTGCTCGGGGAAGATGTTCGGGAATACGCTCAGCATATTCTGCATGTTTTCTGCAGCATCCTGGAAATCGTTGTCCTGCGTGGAGTCTGCGGCGAAGAGATACTGCCAGCCGTAGGTGCCCTTGGTGACGAGAAGTGTGTCAAGGTACTCGGCGTAATCCAAATCCAACTTGAAGATGGAGTGAGTCCCCTCGTAATACCACACCTCGGGTGACGTCATGCCAGGCTGAATTCTCAGGCCTGCCAGACTGCCGCCGCCCCCTTGCAGATGCTCGTCGAAAACGCGCAGCTCCGAGAAGGCCAGGCGGTCCTCCTCCGGGGTATCTTCCGTGGCAAGGTCCACGCCGACGCTAAGCATTGCGGCAGCGATATGACGGATCGAGAACTCCCCCCTCAAATGCATGCCAGCGAGTTCAATGCCCCAGTGGCTAGAAAGTCCCTCGAAGCGAATGAAGCAGCGCTGGAGTGCCGGATCAAGAGAGATCCCTTCCCATTCAGCGATCTTCTTGAACGCGGTCGAGGCGTCCCCTACAAGAGTCTCGAGTGGGCCCCTCTCTTCCTCGTAGACTGTGACCTCTGGTGCCTTCTTGAGCTCATCGAGCATGGCGAGATAGCGCAATTCGTACGCGCTCAGCTTGGCCATGGATCCCCCTTGCTAGTTGTAGCGAAGCTTGTTCTTGTCGACTTCCACCTTCTGGAGCTCCTGGACAAAGTTGGGAATTGCTCCAGGGTTGCGAGAGTTGTAGTCCGTCATTCTCAGCTTGAAGGAATTGAAGTCGCGGAACGGCGACTCCGAAACGACGGTTTCTGCGAATTTCTTTCCAACGCGAAATTCGCTCTGGATTTTCTCCGCACTTCGGCTATTGATGTTAAACTTGGTTGGGTTGCTCCCCAGTACCTCGATGTTGTCACGCTCGTACATCTGGCTTGGGCGCGGCGGCTTCTTGGTCCATGTCCTATTTCTTAGCTTGTAGCCGCCCCATTTCATGCCAATGGACTTGGGATAGGGGTAATGTGGGTGCGTCATGTCGTCAGAGTGGAAGTTTACGTCGACCCTGTACCAGATCATGCGCTCAGATTTGCTCACCTTTACCGCGTCGGCGGCATCCTTCTCTATTCGATAATAGAATCTGGTGTTTACGTCCCCTGGTGCAGGCACAAGGTTTGTCCCCCTGGCAGGGCCGGCCATGTCCTCCGTGAGGAGGTGCATGCGTACCCATGGGGAGTTTGTTTTAGGGCGTGGCCATCGCGTTTTCGCTGGATCTTTCTCCCAGCCGAGCGGATTTCCGTCCGCCGCCCGCGGGGCCTTTTGTCCTTTCGGTACGGTTTCATTGATCCCTGTGGCCAGGAACCCACTTGCGCGCTTTCCGTCCACGAAGTCAGGAATGATCATCGGTAGCAGCGGTGCGGTATTCTCATCGTCTCCGACATCCCGTAGCGCGAGCTTCCTGGCCAGCAGATCGAGCTGGGCATCGAGGGCGTTGTAGGCCTTCTTGGCGCTTCGTGCCGCGTACCTTGTTCCCTGCGGCGGTAGCCTTTTCTGCAGGTCCTCAACTCGATCCTGTGCGGCTTCTGCCTCTTGGTGTGCTGCGGCTTGATCTTCTCCCTCCGGGGTATTCCGGATCGGGCCAATCTCGTCATTCCAAGCGTCGAGGTAGCCTTTTATGCCTTGGGGCGTGCTGTGCACCTCAAGGTCAGCGCTCCTTCCGCGCCCGCGGTACATGAGCCTGTGTGGCTCTCCGCTCTCGGTGCGGAACTGAGCATCTGGCATGTCGTACTGGCGAGTGGGCTCTTGCTGTCGGTCTCTCTCCCGCTGGCGGTCACGCTTTCGTTGGTGATTGCGCCGCATCCGATCCCGCTGCCGCCTCCACTGGTTCCTCAGGCGATGGGTGCGGTTGTTGAGTTTGCGGCGCAGCTTGCGGCCTTTGCCGGAGAGGCGGCGGGCGGCGCGGCGGGCCCTGGACATAGCCGACTTGATGGTTTGGCGGGCGCGGCGGAGTTTGCGGCGGGTGCGGGACTCGGGCTTGCGGCGCGGCTTCTTGGTGCTGACCTTCTTCTTGCCGTCCTTGTCCCGGTCGCGGTCCTTGTTGTGGCCCTTGGTGTCCTGCTTCTTGTTCTTGCGGAGCGGGGACTTGGTCTTGTCCTCGTCGCGCTTCTTGTCGGCGCGGTCCTTCTTGCGGAGGGTGTCGCGGGCCGGGCCGCGGCGCTTGGTGAGGTTGGGCTTGTCGTCGTCGTGTTGTTTGCGCTGTGCGTCGCGGGCCCGGCGGCGGGCCGCGTTGACCTCGCGGCCGTCCTCGCGGCGTTCGTGTTCGTCGGGCTTCTTCTTGGACTTGGGCTTGGAGTGGTGTTCCGGGCGGGGCTTCTTTTCGGGGGAGGGGCGTTTGGTGGGGCGGGGGCCGTCGTCCGGGCGGGAGGTCTTGTCCGGGGAGGGCTTGCGCGGGACCGGTCGTTGGTTGGGCTTGTCGGTGGGGCCGGGCTTGTCGGCCGTCGGGCCGGGTCGGTTGGCGTTCGCGGGGCGGTCGGCCTGGCCCGGCTTGTCGTGGTGGCCGGGCTTGCGGGGCGCGCCGGGCTCGTCGGGGCCACCGTCCCCGCCCGGCCGCCGCTTGCCGCGGATGTTCTTGAGCATCTCGCCGAGCTTGCTGGTCACCTTGCCCATGAATTTCTGGACGCCGTCGATGAGGGCCTGGTAGATCAGTTCCAGGAGGGCCACCACGCCGGCCGCGACCGCCTTGGCGAAGGGCCGCGCTGCGTTTCCGCTCTTGACCGCCTTCAGGAAGTCCATGAAGAGGCCGAAGGCGGCCAGGATCTCGCTGAGCGTGTCCCAGGCGGTCTTGAGGGCGTCGATGATCGCCATGACCCAGCCGGCCCCGGGGATCAGCTTGGCGACGACCTTCTCGATGACCAGTTCACCGATGATGAGCGGAAGTTGGGGGAGGGCGGCGTCCCAGGCCATCTTGCCCATCTCTTCGGCGGTGACGTTGCCGTCGATGAGCGCCTGGAAATCCTCCGGCGAAAGCCCGGTGATTTCCTGGACCTTGTTGTTGAACCACTTCTTGACGGCTGAGGTGACCTCTTCGAAGAGGTACTCCTTGGCGCCGGTACGCGCCGCGGAGCCGGCCTTGCTGAGCCACCCACCGGGGTCGGAGACGATGTCGTTGAAGATGGCGGCCCATTCGCCGAGCCCCTCGACCACGCCCTTACCGAACTCCACTGCCGCGACCGTGACGTTCTCCGCGACTTCGACCGCCGCGTTCAGCCCGCTCTCCATCGCGTCCAAGCCGGCGAGGAGCGCTCCGCCCAGTCCGTCGATGAGCTTGCCCGCGACCTCCTTGAGCGCGTCCGCGGCCTCGTTGACCTTCTTCACCGCGTAGTCGCGGCCGGCGTTGATGGTGTTGCGCCACTTGTCCTGCATCGCCGGGTATCCGGCGAGCAGGTCGTCGCCGATCTCGATCAGCGCGTCGGCGAAGTCGTTGATCTGGTCGACGACCCAGTTGCGCGCCTTGTCGATGAGCTTGAAGACTTCTTCTTTGAACTTGTCGATGAGCTTGGTGACGGCCTCGCGTGCCAAGTCGAAGAGCCTCTTGATGTCTTTCTTGAGGCCCTCCCACCACTGCTTGAGCTGGTCGAGGAACCCGCCGTCCCCCTTCTCGGCCTCCTTCTTCTTCTCCTCCTTCTTCTTCTCCGCGCCGCTGTGCGCGTTGGTGTGCTCGTTGTCGATCTTGTTGTTGTCTTCTTCGGTCCGCCTGTCCGCCTTGTCGTCGGTCTCCTTCTGCGCCTTGTCGATGTCCTGGCGGACCTTTGTGTGCTTCTTGCTCTTCTTGCCGTCGATCTCCGCGACCTTGTCGTCCTGCTCCTTGCGCCATTTGTCGCGGGACTCGGCGACCTCGTCCTGGCCCGTCTTGCGCTCGCGTGCCTGCTTGTTCGTGCTGGCGTCGACCTCGCGCTTCAGGTCCCTGTCGTGCCTCTGCTTGTCGGACTTCGCCTTGTCGTCCTTGGCCCGGCGCTCCTTCGTCATCTGCTGCCGGCCCTTGGAGAAGCCCGCCTGGATCTGCGGGCCACGGTCGTGCTCGGCCACGGCGGACGCGGACTCGACGGGCACACCGCCCTTGCCGCCCTTGGACCCTCCGCCGCCCTTCTTCCCGGCGCCGCCCTTCTTCCCGCCGGGAACCTTGGCGGTCAGGGTCTCGTGGGGGGCGTCCGGATAGATCTGGTCCTCGCCCATGGGCTTGGCCGCGTCCTCGCGACCGGACCGGTGCAGCTCGTCCTTCCGCTCGTCGAGCTTCTGCGACTGCTCTTCCGTGCGCTGCGGATCGGAGTCGTCCTGGAGCGGCAGGCCGGGGGCGTTGCCCACCCGGTTGCCCTTCAGGCCCTCGTCCGTGGTCTTCAGACCCATGATCGAGTCGATCAGGTCGTCGAACGGGAAGATCTTCTTGAGAATCGCCGCGCTGAGGGTCAGCAGGATGTCCCACCAGCTCGGCTCCGGCACATCGGCGCCCGGCGTCTCGCCCTCCGGCCGCTGCTCGCCGGTGATCTCCTCCGTCTTGCCCTTGGGCGCGTCGGTACGGGAGACCTTGGCCTTGGTGTACGTCCCCGCCGCGGCGGCCTTCGGCCCGCCCGGCACCGTACGGGGCGAGCCGATCGGGCGCTCCATCTTCGGCGGCGCCTTGCGCAGCGCCGCCCGCTCCTTGCCGACCGAGTTGTCCACGGCCCCGTTGACGCCCTTGAACGTCTCCAGCATCTGGTACGGCTTGAGCCTGGAAACCGTCGCGAGCCCCGCTTCGGGCGTGCTCTTGGAGACGTCGGGCGGCGGGGCTTCCTTCTTGGGCTTCGCCGGAGCGGACGCGGCACCGCCACCACCGCCGCGACCGCCCCGTGCGGGCGCGGGAGCCGTACGTCCGCCACCGCCGCCGCCCGAGCCGCGCCGGACGTGCTGTGCCGCCTGCCTGGCCGCCTGCCGCTGCTTGGGCGTGGCCCCGGCCTTCGGCCGCGCGGGGGGCTTGCCCGGCGCGGGCTTCGCGGACGCCTCGGGCCGGTCGCCGCTGTCCTTGACCGCCGCGGCGGCCGCGTGGGGGGCCGTTCCGCTGCCAGAAGAGAGCCTGGGCGCGGCCGCGGGACCGGGCGCGGACGCCGCATCCGGGTCGGTCCCCGAGCCCGGCGTGGTCGCCGGCCCCTTCCCTTCGGTGACCTCCTTGCTCCGGGCGTCGCCCTGGGGCTCACCGGCGGCCGGTGCCGCGTCGGCGTCCTTGCCGTCGGCGCCGCTCTTCGCGTCGGTGCTCTCCTTGGCCGCGGTGTCGTCCTTGGCCTGCTTGCTCCCGCCCGAGGCGGAGGTGCCGTCGGCTGCCTTGTCCGTGCCGGAGGCCGCGCCGGTGCCCGCACCGGATCCGGTGCCGTTACCCGTACCGCTTCCGTTACCCGTACCGCTTCCGCCGTCCGTACTGGAGGACTTCTCGCCGCTCCCGCCGGAGGACTTCGTGTCCTTGTCCCCGGAGCCCTCCGTGCTCTTCCCGTCCCTGGAACCCGAGGCCGCATCCGAACCCGGCTCCGAGGACGAAGACGAGGACGAAGACGAGGACGACGCCTGCGAAGCCGAACCGGTCGACTGCTTCCGCGCGTCCTCATCCGCCTTCGACAGCTTCCCGGGCGCGGCCGAATCGCCGGCCGCGGACCCCGGCCCGCCCGTGCCCTCGGTGGCAGTACGAGCCGCGTCGTCCCGCCCTTTCGCCGCGGCGTCCTCCTTGCGCTCCTCGGCCTGCTCCCGTTCCGCTTCGGCGTCATCGGGGTCCGCCGGGCCGGAGCCCCGCTCGCCGGGCTCCTCGCCGGTCGTCTCCTCGGCCTTCTCATCCGGCTCGGGGCCGATCTCCTGCTCGATCGACTTGTCGGTCTGGAGGTCCTGGCCGAGCCGGTCCGCCGACGCGTTCTCCTCCTCGGGGGAGCGCGCGCCCCCGCCAGTGCCGCCCTCCGCATCCCGCAGCGCCGTGGCCGCCGAGTCTTCGGTGGCGGGGGAGTCGATCACACCGGGAGCGCCGTCGCTGCTCTCGTGCTGCCGGCCCCCGTCCTTGGCGTTCTTCTGCTTCGCGGCCGACGGGGTGGAGTTGTCGAGGTCGTCCCCGGACGGGCCGCCCTCGTCATCCGAGTCGTCCTCGTCGTCTCCTGCGGCCTCCGTGTCCAGATCGTCCTCGTCGGCGCCCTCCTCGTCGTCCTCGTCGAGGTCCGCCGACTCCTCTTCGAGTCCCAACGGCTCGTCGTCGGCGTCCTCTTCGTTCTCGGGATCCCCGGCGCGGCGCTGCTCGTCCCGGTCGTCGCCCTTACGGTCCTTCTCGCCGGGTTCCGCCGCGCTCTTGTCCACGGCTGCGGGCTCGGTGGCGCCCTCCTCGGCGGCTTCCTCCGCACGCTCCCCGTCGGCGCCCTGCCCCTCCTGCTCAGCGGCCTGGTCCTCCGACTGCTCCGGGGAGTCCTCCCCCTTGCCGTCGGCCGCGCTCTCCTTGTCCTTCTGTTCGGCCTGTCCGGCGGCGCCCTTGTCCTGCTCCTTGGCCTCCGCCTGCTCCTTCTGCCGGGCGCCGGCCGCCGCCTCGTCCTGCGCGGCCGACTGCCCGGAGCCCGACGGCGCGGCCGCCGCAGGGGCCTTCGCGCCGCCCCCGGCCGCCGGCCGACCGCCCAGCTCCTCGCCGCCGTCGCCCGCCGGGTCCGCGTCCTTGCGCTGCTGCGCCCGCTTCCGTCGGCCGTCGCGCTCCTTCTCGTCCTTCTCGCGCTTGTCGCGCGCGGCAGCCGCCTCCTGCGTCCGCTCCTGCCCGATGACCTCGACCGCGTCGGGGACCGGCTCAGGCGCCGTGGCCGCCGACAGCGGCAGCGGGCCCGCCTCCACCTCCTCGACCAACTCCAGCAGCCGGTCGACCTCGGGCGAGAGCAGCCGCACCGTCAGCCGGTCCAGCACGCTCTCCTGCACCTGCGGCGCCATCCCCGCCAGTTGCAGCCGCACACGGCCCGAAAGGTCCTGCGGGTCGCCGCGCAGCGAGCGGAGTACGCCATTGGCGAGGCGGTCCACCAGCGTCGCGGGGTCCACCTTCTCCATACGGGCGCGGTCGGCGTGGACCGTGGCGTACCGCAGCCAGCCCGGCGTGGCCTGGCCCGGCTCGACCTCCGCCGCGAGCTCCTCCCGTACGGAATCCCGCAGCGCGCCCAGCACCGAAGCCTGCGCCGCCGACTCCGCCTCCCGCTCGGCCGACTCCTGCGGCAGGCTCACCGAGCCCAGGTCGCGGCCCGCCCGCAGGGCGCCCAGGCCGTGCGGGTTCTGGACGGTGTGGAGCAGCTCGTGGGCCAGCAGCCGCTGGCCGTCAGCGGTCCCCGGCCGGTAGGTGCCCTCGCGGAAGAAGATGTCCTGGCCGACGGCGAAGGCGTCCGCGCCCATCATCTCCGCCAGCTGCCCGGAGTCGCGGTCGGTGTGCAGGCGGACCTGGCTGAAGTCGTGGCCGAGTTGTTCTTCGAGTTCGCGCCGGACGCTGAGGTCGAGCGGCTGGCCCGCGCCGCTGACGATGTCCTTCGGTTCCGGGGCGCGGGACTTGGCGGAACGTTCCTTGCGCTTGCGGCGCTTGTCCTTGGCGGCCGACTGGGTGTCCTGCGTCGAGGACTGTGCCGTACTCATCGAGCATCACCCCGTCCCGCGAGTCCCGCGTGTACGGCACGGGCCAGTGCTTCGCCCAGCCGTACGGGGTGGGTGGTGGAGGGGAGGGGCGGGAGGCCGGACAGCCCGTCCAGCGCCACATCCGTCGTACCGTCCGCCGCCAGCGGTACCCCGCGCTCGCGGACGAGCCTGGTCAACTCGGTCTGGAACGCGGCCGATACGCGGTCCGGATCGACCCGGGCGTCGAAACCGTCCAGGACCAGTTCACCGATGTCGATACGGAACCCCGTAGGAGACGAGGGCGCGGCCCCGGCCGGCTGTCCGTTGCTCTCGCTCAGACCCATCCTTGGACCTCCGACGGCGTCAAGGAGCGTTCCAGTTTCAGGTATTCGGTACGAGCCGCCGCCAGCATGTGGCGCATCTGGAGATGGTCGCCCTCCTCGGCGGCGAGGAAGGCCCCGGAGAGGGCGATGTTGCGGATCGATCCGCCGGCGACGGTGAGTTGGGCGAGAAGGGCCGGATCGATGCCCTTCATGGGAGCCTGGGAGGGGAGGACGCGGCTCCAGATTTCCGCGCGCTCCTTCTCTCCCGGGAACGGGAAGTCGACGACGAAGCGGATACGGCGCATGAAGGCCGAGTCCAGGGCCTTCTTCATGTTGGTGGTCAGGACGGCCAGGCCCCGGTACGCCTCCATCCGCATCAGGAGGTAGCTGACCTCCAGGTTGGCGTAGCGGTCGTGGCTGTCCTTGACCTCGCTGCGCTTGCCGAAGAGCGCGTCCGCCTCGTCGAAGAGGAGCAGCGCCCCGCCCCGCTCCGCCGCGTCGAAGACCCTGCTCAGGTTCTTCTCGGTCTCGCCGATGTATTTGCTGACGACCTGGGAGAGATCGATGATGAAGAGGTCGAGGCCCAGTTCCTCGGCCATGACTTCGGCGGCCAGGGTTTTGCCGGTGCCGGAGCCGCCCGCGAAGAGGGCGGTGACGCCCAGGCCGCTGCGGAGCGCCTTCGCGAAGCCCCAGTCCTGGTAGACGGTGCTGCGCTGCCGTACGTGGGCGACGATCTCCTGGAGGATGCGCAGCTGCCGGTCGGCGAGGACGAGGTCCCGCCAGCCGGCCCGCGGTTCGATCCGGCGGCCCAGCTCGTCCAGGCCCATCCGGGCCTCGGTCAGGCCGGCCTGCCAGGCCAGTTCGGCGGCGTCCAGGGTTGGGGAGGAGGTGGGAAGGTCGCGGCGTACGGTGGCGGCCGCTGCCCGTACGACGTGGGGCGGGAGTTGGAACTGGGCCACCAGGGACTGGAGCTGGGGGGCAGTCACCTCGGGTACGTCGGCGAACGCGTCCGTCCACAGGCCGAGCTGCTCCTCGTCGGAGAGTTTCGGTACGGTGACCCGCTCGCCGCGCGGCTGGGCGGTCTGCCTCGCGTCCGGGCTGGAGACGACGAGGGGCACGGCGGCGCCCGTGATGAAGGCGTCCGCCGCGGCGCGCTGGTCGCGGTCCATCTCGCCGACCTCGACGAGGAGCGCGGCGGGGAGCAGGATCGCCTCGCGCTGCCACAGGCGGGCCAGCCGGTCCCGCTCGGCGGCGTCGGTCGGTATGTCGTCGGCGGCCATCGAGTACAGGCCCAGGCCCGAGCGGCGGGCGGCGGTGGCGGCGATGTCGGCGCGGCTGCGCAGGTCGCCGCCGACCAGCTCGACGCGGAGCGGCGCGTCCGGTCCGGAGCCCGCCCAGCCGGCGGCGACCCGGTCGGCGGCCAGGTCGTAGGCCGGGGGAAGCGTGCCGGGGGCGGTGGTGCGGCGCAGCAGCCCGTGCAGCTTGGCGTCCAGGTACGGCGAGCCGACCAGGAAGTGCAGGATCCGTTCGTCCAGCCAGAGACGGGTGGTGGTGAGGCGGGTCTCGTCGTCCAGGTCGATCAGCCGCCAGCGGCGCAGCGGGGCGACGGGGGTGAGCGCGCTCCAGTGCGGGTCGCCGAGGGCGGCCAGCGCGAGGGAGAAGCTGGGGTACGCCCGCTCCGGGTCGCCACTCGCGGCGGCACACCGGGACGCGGTGGTGGGGTCCAGCTCGGCCGCGGCGGTGAGCAGCACGATGTCCCGCTCGAAGTCACTCAGGCCGAAGCAGGAGATGAGGGTTTCGAGGGTGGGGGGCGAGCCGTCGGCGGCGGGCTGGTCAGCTGACTGGTCAGCTGACTCGTCGGTGGTCTGGTCAGGCGTACGGGTTGCCCGGGCGGCGTGGGCGTCGAGGCGTGTGAGGACGGCCGCCAGCGCGGCCGTCAGTGCCTGGCCGTCCGCCGTCCGCTCGTCCCCCGTGAAGGCGTTCACCCGGCTCAGTCCTCCTTGCC
Organism: Streptomyces sp. NPDC050636; assembly: GCF_040654775.1. NCBI lineage: Bacteria > Bacillati > Actinomycetota > Actinomycetes > Kitasatosporales > Streptomycetaceae > Streptomyces > Streptomyces sp. NPDC050636. Next base: position 116,659 of record NZ_JBFAIP010000006.1, on the reverse strand, counting down.
GGCAACGGAGTCGGAGCCGGCGGATGGGCCGGAGGCAGCATCGGGTCCGGAGTCCGTGTTCGTGGAGGGCGATTCCCGCCTGGCGGATGGCTCCCGCTTGACCGGCGTCTCCCGTTTGGCCGCCGCCTTCTTGGCGGCCCGGCCGCCCCCGACACCGGCCGCGGCCTTGCGCGCCGCCCGCGTCGACGCTCCGCGCGTACGCCCGGACCGTGCCCCGCTCCCGGTCTCGCTCCCTGCGGCGTCGGCGCCTTCGCTCTTGGCCCTGTCACCCTTGGCCCCGTCCCCCTTGGCGCCCTCCGTCCTGGCGCCCGCGGCCGCCGTCCCGCCTTCCGGCTTCCGGCCCCCCGCCTTCCCCGCAACGTCCGCACCAGCACCTGCCGGTTCCGCCGACTGCGATGCCTCAACCGCCCCAGAAGTCCGCCCGGCCTCGGGCACCCCCACCGGCCGTGGCGGCACCGCGGGTATCGGCGGCACCTCCGCGGCCCCAGGCGCCCCCGCACCCCCCGCCGGCACCGGCGCCCCCGGTGCCCCGAACGGCAGCACCGTGACCTCCGGCTTGCGCACCGGCTTCGCCGGGACCGGCTTCTGGTGGCCGTCGAGCAGTACGAGCGACGCCTGGTAGACGACCGAGAGCGAGTACGGGGTGTTGTGGAGCATGCCCCAGAGCTTGGAGGTCTCGTCGACGTCCATCTGGGTCGGCGTGAAGCGGACCTTCTGGAGCGACTCGGCGAGATCGCTGCCCTCCAGGTACGGACGTTGCGCGGCCTCCTCGATCAACTCCTTGGGGAGCACCGGGATTTCGTGCAGCGTACGGACGACGCTCCCGATCAGCCGCTGCCCGACCAGCTCCGTCTCCTCGCCGTATGCGCTGATCACGTAGTGCAGATCGATCGCCGCGGCCGGCCGCTTGAGCAGCGTGCCGTCGGAGGCACGGGTGACCAGGTCGTTGTTGCGCATCGAGGGGTTGTGGGTGACCTGGTAGAGGAAGACCGTGATGGTCGGGTCGGTCGGCGGATCGGCCGGCGGCTTACGGGTCTCCACCGAGACGGCCATATCGATCTCGGGGTGCAGATTGTGCTCGATCAGCAGCGCAAGGGCCTGGGTGACCGTCGCGACGGCGAGTGCGTTGCTCATGAAGTCCGTCCCCCTGAAGTCCCTGAAATCTGCGCCGGCCACGTCGTCCTGTGCGCCACCGTCAGCTCGTCCTCTCCCCGCGCGCCAGATAGTCCGTGAGACTCAGCGACGGCGCCCGGCGCTCCGTACGCGCCGGACGGGCCCCCGCCGCGGGCCGCCCCGCACCGGCCGCGCTGACCTCAAGACGTCCGATCTGCACGTGCACCACCCGCTCAACACTGCGCTGCCCGCGCCGCCCGGCGGCGGTGACCCGCGCGGCATTGCGGGCCGCCGGCACCGTGTCGGTACGCGGCCGCAGCGCCGGGGCCGGAGCGAGGGACGCGGCGTTCCTGCCCGGCGGGGGCGGTACGGCTGCCGCCCGGCGTGCCGAGCCGTCCTCGCCGGACGCCCGCACCCGCTGCGGCCGTACGGTTTCGGCCGCGGCGGGACTCAGCCCGGGTTCCACCGCCGCCGCGGGCCGCAGCAGCGGTGCCGTGGGCTGGGCCGGCGGTTCGACGAGGTGCGAGGAGTCGAGCCGTTGGGCCTCGGTGCGTACGACGGTCTGCTGTTCCGTGGTCCTGATCTCCCGCTCGTACCGGACCTGTTGGCCCTCCGAGGGAGACGTACGGAGCGCCTGCGGATACAGCGGCGCCGGTGCGTCCTCCTCCGCGGGCGTGCCGCGCAGCGCTTCGACGCGCTCGAACGGGCCCGGCAGACGGGGCTGTACGAGTGTGCGCCGTGCCCCGTCCGTACGGCCGCTGCCGGGTGCGTGGGGAAAGGCACCCCCAGGCACCGGCGCATGGCGCGCCAGCAGCCGGTCGAAGTAGTCAGCCACGTCAGGCATCTGCGCACAGCTCCAGGTAGTAGCGGCGCCGCAGCGGGCTCAGCGCCAGGATCTGGGGCTCGCTCCAGCCGTAGGCCGAGGCGAGCAGATGGACGTCCAGGAGCACATCGCGGGCCCAGGCGTCGAGTTCGGTCCACAGGTACGCGGCGATGTCCAGCTCCGCCGGGGTGGCCGCGCCGCACTCCGGGCAGGCGATGTTCAGCGTCATCTCGGCGGCCGGATCGGCTTCCTCGGCCGCCTCGGCGAAGCGCTTGAGCACCGGCTCGGGCAGCTGGGCGAGCTCCTCGTCGGACGCTGCCCGGCCGCCCCGCTGAGCCGAGAGCGCACAGCGGGCGCCCAGCAGCCGCCGGGCGTCCTCCGCGTCGATGGCCCGGGATGCGACCGCGGCGAGGTCGGCGGGGCCGGGCAGCCGGAACCGCACCACCCAGTCGCCCTCCGCCACCCGCAGACCGCCCTCGGGCAGCCGTGGCCGGGCGCCCATGTCCGCCGCGTCGAGCTCGAACTCCATCGCCTCGCCGCAGTCCGGGTCCGCGCAGTCGATCTTGACCTGCATCCGGTCGCCGAACAGCGCCCGGCGCAGCGCGAACAGATCGGCCGCCCGCTCCCCGAGCGGCACCGACAACAGTGCGTCGGTGCCGGCTCCGGGGCGGGCCGCCCGGTGCAGCAACAGGGCCCGGCCGCCGCCCTGCTGGGCCAGCCCTGCTTCCCAGGTGGCCAGCAGTTCAGCGGGCCCGGTGACCGCCATTCCTCACCTCATCCGGTGCTTCGGTGCGGGGGTGGCTCGTCGTCGACGCCGGCTCAGGCCGGATGCGTGAACGACGGCTCCTCCGGCTCGGGCACCTCGTAGTCCCGCTCCCAGCCCTCGCACTCCAGCTTCAGGCTCTGGATGGCGACGGCGTTGGCGTTGGCGTCCATCTCGCCCAGGACCTGGTACTCGCTCGGCCAGGACCGGTAGATCTTGTGGGAGACGGCCACCTGCCCGGCTTCGTTGAGGACCTGGATGACGAGGTCCTTGCGGAAGTCGGCCAGCGAGACCTCCGAGCCGAGGCCGGCGCCGACCTGCCAGACCTTGTTGGCCCAGCGGTCGAACTCCGGGTCGTGGGTGACGCCGCGCTCCAGGGTGATCCCCTCGAACTCGGAGCGGCCCGGGGACTTGCGGGGAGAGCTGGGGTCGCCGCCGTGCCGGTGCTTGACGACCTCGGTGGTGCGCTTCAGCGGGCTGATCTTGCTGACGCCCGCGACCGTACGGCCGTCCCACAGGACCAGGAACTTGAAGTTCTTGTACGGGTCGAAGCGATGGGCATTTATCTGAAACTCAGCCATCGGATTCCTTCACGTCCTCTGAGTTCACGTCCGAGGTCACGTCGTTTCCTGCGCGCTCCTGGACGTTGAATTTCTTCGCGTCCCTAGACGTCGAACTGGCCGGCCATCTGCTGGATCTTGACGATCACGAACTCCGCCGGCTTGACCGGCGCGATGCCGACCACGACGTTGACGATGCCGCGCTCGATGTCCTCGTCGGTCGTGGTGTCCTTGTCGCACTTGACGAAGTACGCCTGGCGCGGCGTGCCGCCCTTGAAGGCGCCCTTCTCGAAGAGGGAGTGCAGATAGGCGGAGGCGTTGAGACGGATCTGCTGCCAGAGCTGTTCGTTGTTGGGCTCGAAGACGACCCACTGCAGCCCGCGCAGCAGGCTCTCCTCGACATGGAGTGCCAGCCGCCGCACCGGTACGTACTTCCACTCGCTGTCGAGCGCGTCCGCGCCCTCCAGGGTGCGCGCGCCCCAGACCAGCGGGCCGACCACCGGGAAGGTGCGCAGGGAGTTGATGCCCAGCGGGTTGAGGAGTCCGTTCTCGCGGTCGGTGAGCTTGACCGTGAGGGAGTGCACCCCGGCCAGCCGCGCCTCGGTGCCCGCCGGCGCCTTCCACACGCCGCGCTCGCTGTCCGTACGGGCGATGACCCCCGCGACGGCACCGGACGGCGGGAAGGAGCGCAGCCGGCCGGTGAGCGGGTCGGTGAGCTGGAGGTGCGGGAAGTACAGGCCGGAGTGGTTGCCGCGGACCGGGTCGAAGGCGGCGATGCCGGCGCGGGCGGCGTCCACGCTGCCCCAGGCGGCGGGCGCGTCGACGAGCAGGAAGATCCGCCGCTCCTTGCACAGCCGCTCGGCCGCCGAGAGCACCGTGATCATGTCGTCGGTGGACTCGTACGAGGCCAGCTCCGGCAGCGAGAGGAGGTTGACATCGTCGACGTCGCGCAGTGCCTGCAGGCCGCTCTTGCGGGACTCGCTGCCGATGATGTCGCGCGGGCCGGGCGGATCGCCGTCCTCGCCGCCGCTGAGCGGGAAGACCGGCGGGTTGACGGAGGCCTCAAGGCCCAGGTCGTTGGCGCACTCGCCGACGAAGCGGACCACGTCGTCGGGGTCGGTGGACCCGGCGACGACCTGGATGCGGCGGCCGAAGGCGGTGACCTCGACGCCGGCGAAGGCGTGCTTGCCCGGGGCGTCCGGGAGCGCGCGCAGCTTGTGCTCCAGGAGCAGCGCCAGCTCGGTGACGTTGCACGGCGGCTCGCCGTCGCAGTCCGGGTCGTGGAGCGTGAACTCGCGCTCCACCTCGCCGATCTTGACGGTCAGATCGACGTTCAGGTCGGGGAGTTCGTGGTGGAACGCCTTGGAGACGGTGCCGGACGGGTCCGGCCGGCCCTCGCCGACGACCGAGACACGGATCAGCGAGGAGCCCGCGTTGATCACCGTTTCGGCGTAGCGGCCGTGGCCGGGATCCATGGACAGGCCGGAGTACGCCTCACGGGCCGTGCCGTGGGAGTCCAGGACCTGGAGGTTGAAGGTGTCGTCAGGGCAGGGGGTGTCGTGGTCTACGGCGACCCGGAGGTTCGAGCCCCAGGCGCCGGGCTCCTTGGCGTGCACCTCCAGTACGGGGCACTGGCTGTGGCCCTCGGTGGACTCCAGGGTGACGCAGGCGGCCTTGCCGCTGCCGGCCTTGGCGACCCGGACGATCACGGCGACGGTGCCGCCGTTGCCGAAGAACTGGTGGACGGCGTAGCCGACCGGGCTCTGCGAGGTCAGGCCGCCGAAGCGGCGCTCGAAGTCGGCGAAGCTGGTGATCCGTACGGGCTGATTGAGCGGGCCGCGCCGGGTGTGGCCGACGAACGCGGTCACGGATGTCGTGACGGTGGTGATGCTGCGGATGCTGCTGGGAAGCTCTTCGACATAGACGCCGGGATAGGTCGTATGTGTCGGCATTCCCCCTCCAATCCCTTCAGGCACCGATGTGAGGACACCAAGAAATCGAGAAAGGGGGGAGAAGGGTGGCAGGTGCGGATGAGCCCACGGCCGCCCCCTGCCCGCGGTCGCGCATCCCCCCGCTACCCATCAAGTTCCCCCGTCTGCACCCGGTGCGGAGCGATCTGCCGACCGACCTGCACGGGATCAAGCCCGAAGCTTGTGACTCCTGATGCGTATGTATGCGTAAGTGCTCAACGCAGTCTGCTTCTCGGGTAGTTGGGGGGTCAAGGGGGCTTTCAGGACAGCCTGCACGCAGGTGCGCCGGGGGTGCGTCGCACGCCGGGTGACACCTGCCACGACGGTCCGGCACGGCCACCGTCGAATTCCGGCCAAGGGCCGACCGGCGGCCCGTCGGCGCGGAAGCCGATGGCGCGTCGATTCCGAACCGACGGCGCACCGGCTCGGATGATGGCCAAAAGATCTGTGACCGTAATCACCGCCGGAGTGTGATCTGTGATTTAGGGACCTCGGTGCTGCGGCGATAACCTGCCGGACGGACATGCCGCGTATCCGGACTCCGTGCTACGCCTCCCCTGTGACAGCGCCGTCACGTTGCCCTTCGCGGCACGCCCATCGCAGAGAACGAACCGCGATTACTACGGCGATTCTGAGTAGACAAGGGACGGACGCGCGTGGACCTGTTCGAGTACCAGGCGAGGGACCTCTTCGCCAAGCACGGTGTACCGGTGCTGGCCGGTGAAGTCATTGACACGCCTGAGGCGGCGCGCGAGGCCACCGAGCGGCTGGGCGGCAAGTCGGTCGTCAAGGCGCAGGTGAAGGTTGGCGGCCGCGGCAAGGCCGGCGGCGTGAAGCTGGCGGCCGACCCGGACGAGGCTGTCGCCCGTTCGACCGACATCCTCGGCATGGACATCAAGGGCCACACGGTCCACAAGGTGATGATCGCCGAGCTGTCCCCGGAGATCGAGGCGGAGTACTACGTCTCGTACCTCCTCGACCGCACCAACCGCACCTTCCTGGCCATGGCGTCGGTGCAGGGCGGCATGGACATCGAGGAGGTCGCGGAGAAGACTCCCGAGGCCCTCGCGAAGGTCCCGGTCAACGCCGTCGACGGCGTGGACATCGTCAAGGCCCGCGAGATCGTGGCCCAGGCGAAGTTCCCGGCCGACGTGGCCGAGGGTGTCGCCGAGGCCATGGTGACCCTGTGGGACACCTTCGTCGCCGAGGACGCGCTCCTCGTCGAGGTCAACCCGCTGGTGAAGACCAAGGACGGCCGCATTCTGGCCCTGGACGGCAAGGTCTCGCTCGACGAGAACGCCGACTTCCGCCAGGCCGACCACGAGGCCCTTGAGGACAAGGACGCGGCCAACCCGCTCGAGGCCGCGGCCAAGGCCAAGGGCCTCAACTACGTCAAGCTCGACGGCGAGGTCGGCATCATCGGCAACGGCGCGGGTCTCGTCATGAGCACCCTGGACGTCGTCGCCTACGCCGGCGAGAACCACGGCAACGTCAAGCCCGCCAACTTCCTCGACATCGGTGGCGGCGCCTCCGCCGAGGTCATGGCGAACGGCCTGGAGATCATCCTCGGCGACCCGGACGTCAAGTCCGTGTTCGTCAATGTCTTCGGCGGCATCACCGCCTGTGACGAGGTCGCCAACGGCATCGTCCAGGCCCTGGAGCTGCTGAAGTCCAAGGGCGAGGACGTCAACAAGCCCCTGGTCGTGCGCCTTGACGGCAACAACGCGGAGCTGGGTCGCAGGATCCTCTCGGACGCGAACCACCCGCTGGTGCAGCGCGTGGACACCATGGATGGCGCGGCCGACAAGGCCGCCGAGCTGGCCGCGGCCAAGTAAGGGACGAGGACTCCAACACCATGGCTATCTTCCTCACCAAGGACAGCAAGGTCATCGTCCAGGGGATGACCGGCGCCACCGGCATGAAGCACACCAAGCTGATGCTCGGTGACGGCACCAACATCGTCGGCGGCGTGAACCCGCGCAAGGCCGGCACGTCCGTCGACTTCGACGGCACCGAGGTCCCGGTCTTCGGCTCGGTCGCCGAGGCGATGCGGGAGACCGGCGCCAACGTGTCCGTCCTCTTCGTGCCGCCGGCCTTCGCCAAGGCCGCCGTCGTCGAGGCCATCGACGCCGAGATCCCCCTCGCGGTCGTCATCACCGAGGGCATCGCGGTGCACGACTCCGCCGCCTTCTGGGCGTACGCGAAGTCCAAGGGCAACAAGACCCGCATCATCGGCCCGAACTGCCCCGGCCTCATCACGCCGGGCCAGTCCAACGCCGGCATCATCCCGGGCGACATCACCAAGCCCGGCCGTATCGGTCTGGTGTCCAAGTCGGGCACGCTGACCTACCAGATGATGTACGAGCTGCGTGACATCGGCTTCTCGTCGGCCGTCGGCATCGGTGGCGACCCGGTCATCGGCACCACGCACATCGACGCCCTCGCGGCGTTCGAGGCGGACCCCGACACCGACCTGATCGTGATGATCGGTGAGATCGGCGGCGACGCCGAGGAGCGTGCGGCCGACTTCATCAAGGCCAACGTCACCAAGCCGGTCGTCGGCTACGTCGCGGGCTTCACCGCGCCCGAGGGCAAGACCATGGGCCACGCCGGCGCCATCGTCTCCGGCTCCTCCGGCACCGCCCAGGCGAAGAAGGAGGCCCTGGAGGCCGCCGGCGTCAAGGTCGGCAAGACCCCGTCGGAGACCGCCGTTCTGGCGCGCGAGATCCTCAACGGCTGACCGCACGTCCCGGATCTGCCGGATCTGCCGGATCCCTCCGGCGCAAACGGCCGCGGGCCCGTACCCCTTGGTGGGTACGGGCCCGCGGCCGTTGTGCGGGCGGTGCGGGCGCAGCGCCGGACGGGGCAGAAGGGGCATAGGACTTACTCGCCTAAGGGAAGGCCGGGGTGAGGCGGGCTTCCGGGGGCAGGGGCACGTGCGGTACGGGCCCGGACTCCGGGGTGCCCGCGCGCGGGTGACCGCCCTGCGGGGCCGCGGGAGCGTCCGACGCGGACACGCCGTGCAGTCCGGCCTGTGTGCCGGGGGAGGCCGGGGCGCCCGGCGAAGCCGGCGCGGTCGCGGCGCGCTTCTCCGGCGGCGGGGCGTGGCTCCGGGGCGCCGTGACCAGCGAGACCGCGGTCGCCGCGGCGACCAGGCCGGTCAGCCCGAACGCCGCGCGGGTGGTCCACCGGGTACCGCGCTCGCTGGCGGTCCGTACGCTCCGCGGGGGCGGCGGGGCCACCGGGTGCGCGGCGGCCAGTGCGGCGAATCCGGCATACAGGATCTCGCCCTTCCGTGCGGGCGGCTGCATGTCGAGCCCCAGCTCGGGCAGCCGCATGGCGACCGTCTCCCGCGCATGGGTCAGCCGCCGGGCCGCCGCGGTGGTACTCGCCTCCACTTCGGCCGCCGTCTCGCAGAGCCCGAGCCCGACCCCGTCGTGCAGCAGCAACATGCGGCGATACGGGGCGGGCAGCCCCAGCAGCGCCTCCAGGAGGGCACGGTCCGCGGGATCGGCGGGCGCCGGCGCGGGCGCCTCGGGCGTCGGCTTCTCGGCATCCCGCTGCCAGGGGCGCAGCCGGTGCCACGGCGACAGCGCCTCCTCGTACGTGGCCGCCCGCACCCAGGCCGCCGGGTCCGGCGCCATGGCCACCTCCGGCCACTGCCGCCAGGCCAGTTGGAACGCCCGCTCGACGGCCTGCTGCGCGCGCTGGGGCAGCCCGGTGAGCAGATACGCCTGCCGGGTCAGTGCGGCGGCGTGCCGGTCGTAGAGGGCGTCGAAGGCGGCGGTGGCGGCTTGGGAGCGGGTGGCGGTTGCGGCGGGGAGGGGGAGCTCCGCCGGCTCGTCTGACGGGGAGTCGGGGAGCGGGGCGGGTGCCGGGTCCGGCTTCGTGGCGGCGCGCTCGGGTCGCCGGCGCGGCGGTCGGGTCTTCCGCTCCTTCCGCTCCTTCCGCTCCTTTCGCTGTTTGCGTTGCTTCCGCTGCTTGCCCTGCGTCATGTCTGCCTCTCCACGGCGGGCGATGGGGGCACCTCCCATGCGCTTCACGCATGGGGGAGGGCCGAGGAACTCCGACCCAGTGTGAAAACTCCTATAAGCACATACTGTGCGACACGTCGGACAATCGCCCATACATGGACGAAACGGGTGTTATTGGCAGCATGGCGCTGTGAGCCAGTTGACTGATCGTGGCCCGACGTTCTCCTCGCACGGCCGAACCGCCGCCCGGCGCTACTCCGCGATCGGCGCCGCCTTCATCGGCGGGGTGATGGCGGCCTGCCTCGGCCTCGGGGCGTTCACGGTCGCCGTACTGCTGATCTGGGTCGCCTCGCTCCACCCGGGCGGCGACCCGTCCCCGGCCCTGCAACTCTCCGCCGACCTGTGGCTGCTCGCGCACGGCGGCGACCTCGTACGGAACGCGACGCTGTCCGGCACCCCGGCCCCGGTCGGCGTGACCCCGATGCTGCTCGCCGTGCTTCCCGTCTGGCTGCTGCACCGGGCGGCCAGGCACACCCTGGCGACGGCGGCCGACCACCCCGACTCCGGGGACGGGACGGAGATCGGGCCGGAGATCGGGACGGAATCCGGCCCCGTGCTCGACGCGGCAAGCACGGCGGAAGCGGTGGTGCGCCGCGCCCGGCGCGCCCTGCTCGGCGCGCTGCTGACCGGCTATGTCCTGGTCGCGAGCGGTGCGATCCTCTACACCACGACCGGCCCGGTGACCGCCGCGCCGCTCAGCGCCCTGCTGTGGGTGACGGTCACCGCGGCCGCGACCCTGACCGTCACGACCTGGCACAACCTCGGGCACGCGGCCGCCGGCCTGCTTCCCTCCTCGGCCCGCCGGCTGCTGGCCGACCACCGGGACAAGGCCCGCCACGTGCTCCAGGGCGCCCGGCCGGCCATCGTGCTCCGTGCCGCCGGCGCCGCCACTCTCGCGCTGCTCGCCTCCGGCGCGCTCCTCATCCTCCTCGCGCTCGCCCTGCACGCCGGCGAGATCCACCGGGAACTGCGCCAGCTCGCACCGGACTGGGCGGGCTGCTGCACGGTGGTGCTGCTGTGCCTGGCGCTGTTCCCCAATGCGGCCGTCTGGGGGGCCGCGTACGGGCTGGGGCCGGGCTTCACGGTCGGCGCGGGCAGCACGGTCGGGCCGCTGGGCGCGTCCGGCTATCCGCAGCTGCCGCACTTCCCGCTGCTGACCGGGCTGCCGGACGCGGGCGCGGGCCGCCCGCTGACCTGGGCGGTGGCCGTGGTGCCGGTGGCCGCGGGTGCGTTGCTCGCCCGGTACGCGGCCCGGCCCGCGGGCCTGTCCTCCAGCTGGCGGACGACCGCATCCGTGGCCGGCCTGGGAGCCGGCGTCTGCGGCGCGGCGATGGCCGCGCTCGCGGCGCTCTCCGGCGGCGCGCTGGGCAGCGGCGCACTCGCCGACTTCGGCCCCAGCTGGTGGCTCACGGGCCTTGCGGCGGCGGGCTGGACGGCGCTGATCGGCGTCCCGGCGGCACTCGGACTGCGGGTCGGCCGCCTGCGCGCGGCCCGCACCGGCGAGGCGTCGACGGACCGTGGCAGCCGGTTCGTCTTCCCGCAGCGCCGCCCGAAGCCGGCGGCCGCGCCGGTACGCAAACCCTCGCCTGCCCGAGCGGTGCGGACCCCCTCGTCCGCCGGGGCGGTACGGAAGCCTTCACCCGCCGGGGCGGCACGGAACCCCTCGCCTGCCGCTGCGGCGGTACGGGACACCTCCTCATCCCCGGCATCCCCCGGCCCCCTTGGAGCGTCGCCCAACGACCCGTACGGACTCGCCAGGACCGTGCACCCCCACGACCCCTGGCATGACGAGAACTCCCGCGTCGCCCACTGGGCCGATCTGCGTGCCCCGGCGGACGACACCCCGGAACCGGATGCCCGGAATGCTCCAGATGAGCCCGATGCCGCGTAAGGGCGTCCGGCGGGCAACGATGCCGCGTAAGGGTGTCGGCGGGCCGAGGCCTACTCCTGGGCGCCGAGCAGCGGTCGCAGCTGCTTCGGGAGGAGGTTGTCGCAGGACTTGCCGGCCTGCTCGGTCAGGGCGTCGTCCACGCAGGTGAAGTAGTCGCGGTAGACGACCTGCAGGGTGAAGGTCGCGGCCACCATCATCAGGGCCAGCGTGGCGGTCACCAGCCCCGCGATGGCCGCGGTCGTCTGCGGCCGGGTGGAGTACGGCGCGGGCGGAGCGCCCGGGACGGCGCCGTTCGGTGCGGGGCGGCCCTCCATCGCCGCGGTCGTCGCCGCCGCGGACGCCTTCGCGGGATTCGGCTTGGCGCGCAGCGAGCTGATGCTCCAGTAGATCGCCAGCGCGCCCAGCAGCAGAGCGATCTCCGGCAGGCTGAAGAGCACGAAGAAGAACGACCACATGCCGCCGAGCAGCGCGTAGCGGGCGCGGCGCTGGGCGGGGTCGGTCGGGTCCCAGCGCAGACCGCCCGGTCCGCCCGGTCCGCCGGGACCCCCCTGGCCGCCGCCCTGCTGCCCGCGGCCGCCCTGCCGGGTGCCGAATCCGCCGCTCTGCCGGCCCGGCTGGCGGCTGCTCCACTGGCTGCCCCAGGCCGGGGTCGGCTCGTCCTGCGCGGGCTGGTCCTGATCGCCGTTCTGGCCCTGGCCGTGCGGCGCGGGGTGGCGCGGCCGCCACTCCTGGTCGGGGGCGTCGGCCGGCGGGGGCGCGAAGGGGTTGTCCCGGTCGGGGGAAGAACCGCCCTTGGATCCCTTAGACCCCTTGGCTCCGGCGGAATCCTTGGACTCAGGAGAGGGGGACCCGGCGGACTCAGGGGAAGGGGAGTCCGCGGAGGAGGGCGACGGCTTGTTCTCACGCGCCAGCAGGACCATCCCCGGGGCGGTCACGGGCAGGAGGAGGAGGGCCGCGCGGCGGCGTCGGACCGGCATCTGGAGTGTGTCTTCCCCTTGTCTTGGCCGGCCGTCCAGCCGGTGGGCCAGGCGGTCGATCACCACGAACTGCATGCGTTCTCACGCCCGACGCTACCTCCCGCGCTCGCCCCCGTCCCGTGGGGGCCGCGCGGTGTGCCGGTATCGTTGCTGACGGTCGGCGCCTTCGTAGGGTTCCCCGTATTCACGCGACCCATGGCTTCGTACGACCGTACAAATCGCCAACGGCACGCACCGGCCCGGCGCAACACACCGCTAGACAGTCGTAAGCCATCCGCAGAACAGCAGCACCCCGCGAGAAAGACCCCCACCGTGGCCCCTTCTCTCCCTCCGTCCCGCCCGGCGTCTCTCCCCCCGTCCCGCCCGGCCTCTTCCCCCTCTTCGCCACCCGTCCGCATCGTCGTGCTCGTCTCCGGTTCCGGGACGAACCTGCAGGCGCTTCTCGATGCCATCGCCGACGAAGGGGCGGCGGCCTACGGTGCCGAGATCGTGGCCGTGGGCGCCGACCGGGCCGGCATCGCGGGACTTGAGCGCGCCGAGCGGGCCGGTCTGCCGACCTTCGTCTGCCGGGTCAAGGACCACGACAGCCGGGCGGCCTGGGACGCGGCGCTCACCGGGGCGACCGCCGCGTACGAGCCCGATCTGGTGGTCTCGGCAGGCTTCATGAAGATCCTGGGGAAGGAATTCCTCGCCCGCTTCGGCGGCCGGACCGTCAATACCCACCCGGCGCTGCTGCCCAGTTTTCCCGGTGCCCACGGCGTACGCGATGCGCTCGCGTACGGCGCGAAGGTCACCGGATGCACCGTCCACTTCGTCGACGACGGCGTCGACACCGGCCCGATCATCGCCCAGGGCGTGGTCGAGGTCCGGGACGAGGACGACGAATCCGCGCTGCATGAGCGCATCAAGGAAGTCGAGCGATCGCTGCTCGTCGAGGTCGTGGGGCGTCTGGCCCGGCACGGCTACCGCATTGAGGGACGAAAGGTACGTATCTCGTGACCGCCACCGAAGGTACGCAGCGGCCCATCCGCCGCGCGCTGGTCAGCGTCTATGACAAGTCCGGGCTGGAGGAGCTGGCGCAGGGGCTGCACGAGGCGGGCGTCCAGCTCGTCTCGACCGGGTCGACGGCAGCGAAGATCGCCGCGGCCGGGGTGCCGGTCACCAAGGTCGAGGAGCTCACCGGCTTCCCGGAGTGCCTCGACGGCCGGGTCAAGACCCTGCACCCCAAGGTGCACGCCGGCATCCTCGCCGACCTGCGGCTGGCCGACCACCAGAAGCAGCTGGCCGACCTCGGTGTCGAGCCGTTCGACCTGGTGGTCGTGAACCTGTACCCGTTCAAGGAGACCGTCGCCTCCGGTGCGACGCCCGACGAGTGCGTGGAGCAGATCGACATCGGCGGCCCGACCATGGTGCGCGCCGCCGCCAAGAACCACCCGTCGGTCGCGGTCGTCACGAACCCGGACACGTACGCCGCGGTCCTCCAGGCGGTCAAGGAGGGCGGCTTCACGCTGGGTCTGCGCAAGCGGTTCGCCGCGGCGGCCTTCCAGCACACGGCGGCGTACGACGTGGCGGTGGCCTCGTGGTTCGCCGATGAGTACGCGGCGGCCGACGAGAGCGGCTTCCCGGACTTCCTCGGCGCCACCTACGAGCGCAAGAACGTGCTGCGCTACGGCGAGAACCCGCACCAGGGCGCCGCGCTGTACGTCAATGGCAAGGGCGGCCTCGCCGAGGCCGAGCAGCTGCACGGCAAGGAGATGTCGTACAACAACTACACGGACACGGACGCCGCGCGCCGTGCCGCGTACGACCACACCGAGCCCTGCGTCGCGATCATCAAGCACGCCAACCCGTGCGGTATCGCGATCGGCGCGGATGTCGCCGAGGCGCACCGCAAGGCCCACGCCTGCGACCCGCTGTCCGCGTTCGGCGGTGTGATCGCCGTGAACCGGCCGGTCTCCAAGGAAATGGCCGAGCAGGTCGCGGAGATCTTCACCGAGGTCATCGTGGCGCCGGACTACGAGGAGGGCGCCGTGGAGGCGCTCACCAAGAAGAAGAACATCCGGGTGCTCCGCTGCGCCGACGCCCCGTCGGATGCCGTCGAGGTCAAGGCCATCGACGGCGGCGCGCTGCTCCAGGTCACCGACCGGCTCCAGGCCGACGGCGACGACCCGGCCAACTGGACCCTCGCCACCGGCGAGGCGCTCTCGGCCGAGGAGCTGGCCGAGCTGTCCTTCACCTGGAAGGCGTGCCGCGCGGTGAAGTCCAACGCGATCCTGCTCGCCAAGGACGGTGCTTCGGTCGGCGTCGGCATGGGGCAGGTCAACCGCGTCGACTCCTGCAAGCTGGCCGTCGAGCGCGCGGGCGAGGAGCGGGCGCGCGGTGCCTACGCCGCCTCCGACGCCTTCTTCCCCTTCCCGGACGGCGCGGAGGTCCTGATCGAGGCCGGCGTGAAGGCCATCGTCCAGCCGGGCGGTTCGGTCCGTGACGAGCTGGTCGTCGAGGCCGCGAAGAAGGCGGGCGTGACGATGTACCTCACGGGGACGCGGCACTTCTTCCACTGAGCGCGCACGGCGAGGCGCCCGCCTCGCCGCTCTTGTGCGGTGTGCGGGTGCGGTCAGCGGCTCAGCGGTTGAACCACTGGACGGAGCGGATGGCGGTGGCGCCCCGGAAGTTGCCCTTGGCCTTGTTGGGGATGATGTAGGCGAAACCGCCGTGGTTCTTCCTGGTGTACGCCCGCACGTCGTCCTTGTGGCCCGCGTACCCGTTGTTGATGAACGAGCGGAACATGGAGGTGCGGCAGCGGTGCGAGCCCCAGTGGTCGATCGTGTTCTTGGTGGAGCACCGCTCGCCGGTGCGGTTGGAGCCGGTGTAGAAGCAGACGTACCCCTTGGAGCACTTCTTCGCCGCCAGGGCCTCGGCATCAGGCTGGGCCGCCGCGGCCGGGACCGTGGCGAGTGTCCCCAGCGCGACCGCCCCGGTCGCCCCCATCATCGCGATCCTGCGCATCATGGTCGTGATTCCTTCCGTGTGTCTGCCACCCCCGTGATGGCATGTACTCACCATCACGGGCCCCGGCTGACGGGGGAACCTCGGACCTCTCAGGGTGCTCAACCGCCGTTCGGCGTGTACTCCTTGAGGTGCCGGGCGACCTCGGCGGTGTAGGGGCGTTCCTTCGCCCGTACACCGCCGGCTGCGTTGACGATCTTCACGGAGGTGCGGTACGAGGCCGCCACGGCCAGTTCGCGGTCGCGCTCGACGTCCCTGGACAGGGTGCGGGAGATCTCGCACAGATAGCGGCCCATCGCCCGGATGGACAGGGCCGGCGGGAAGGGCGGTTTCATCGCGCGCTCACCGCCGGCCGGCTGCTGGGCCTCGGGCAGCCAGTAGTAGAGGACGGACGGCGTCCAGCGGGCGATGCCGTACTCGTCCTTCGCCGGATCGGAGAGGTCCGGGTCGAAGCCGGACTCGGTCTTGAGCATGGCGGCGATCAGCGCCGCGGTGACGTCCTTGCTCTCGCACTGGTGGGAGGAGTCGACGATCATCTTGCGGTATGCGACCGGGACGCCTTGGTCCGTGCGGAGTTCGGCGGCGCCGTAGGTCGCCGGGTCGGGCGGGTCCGGCGGGGTGCCGCGCAGGGCGAGCGCGCCGCCGCCGGCGGCGAGCAGGGCCATGGCGGCGGCGCCCGCCACCCACATACGGCGCCGGACGCGCCGCGGCCGCAGCCGGGGGAGCCGGGGCGAGGGCCCGGCCCCCGCGGCGGCCTCGACGCGCCGGAGCAGGGCGGCTGTGGTGTGCGGGGCCCGCGCCGTGTGCGTCGGGGCGAGGCAGTCGGCGACGATCTCCCGCCATGCTGCGGGGAGTTCGGGTGAGAGCCGCAGCATGTCCTCGCCGCGTGCGTACCGCAGCAGCGCGTCCCGGCGGGCGGCCGGGGTGCCGCCGGGCAGCGGCAGCACCCCGGTGAGCAGGAGATGGGCGAGGATGCCGAACGCCCAGATGTCGGCCGTGGGCCGGATCTGCTGGCCCTGTTCGGTGATCTCCGACCAGAGCAGTTCGGGCGGGGTGTAGTCGGGTGTTGCGAAGGCCGGTGCGTAGGCGTGGGTGCCCTGCATCTCGGAGGCGAGGTTGAAGTCGCCCAGCCGGACAGAGATTCCCCCGGACTCCGTCCGGGTGGGGGTCCCCCCAGCGGTAGCTCGGGAAGTGCCGCCAGGCATCAGCAGGATGTTGCCCGGCTTCAAGTCGCCGTGCACCCAGCCCGCGTGGTGGATCTGCGCCAGCCCCTCGCAGACCTGGGCGAGCAGGGCGGGCGCCCCCGGCAGCGGGCCCGGCCCCGCGCGGCGGAGTAACTGCTCGACGGAGCCCTCGGCGCGTTCCAGTACCAGGACGGTGGCGCCGTCCAGCCCCGGCTGCCCGGGGTCGTCGATGGTCAGCGCCTCGAACATCCGGATGATGCGCGGCCGTTGCAGCCTGCGGTGTACGTCCAGTTCGCGGCGGGCCAGCTCCTGGAGGTGGCTCAGCTGACGCGGTGTGCGGGTGCCGGTGGGCAGGATCTTCAGTGCGGCTTCCGTGGGGAGGCCGCCGTCGGAGTCCGTCGCGCGGGCCGCGTAGACACTGCCGAACGCTCCGGAGGCGATCGGTTCGCGGACTTCCCAGCGGCCGATGCGGTAGCCGGCCGGGACCGGGAGGGTGGGGAGGTCCTCGGCCATCAGACCGGCACCTCTTCGAGGACGCCGAGGTCGTACTCGCTGACCAGGTCGAACCGCAGGGCGAGGGAGACCAGGGTCTCCTTCTTGCCGTTCAGCCGTCGGCCGCAGTCCGCCGCTTCCGGCGGCTGCTTGAGGCGCAGTTTGACCGCCAGGTAGTCGATGTTCCACTGGACGGCGGCCCGGCCCGCCCCGGGCCACACCGGGCGCAGCCGGTCGATGATCTGGTCGGCGGTGGGCAGCGGCGAGTACGGTTCGCCGCGCAGGCGGGGCTCGCACAGGGCGGCCAGGACCAGGAAGTAGCGCTTGGACCGGTCCAGTGGGAAGGCGGGTGCGGTGGCGGCGCCGTCAGCGCTGTCGTCGGTGTCCCTGTAGTCGTGGCGCGGGGCCCACACTTCGAAGCCGAGCAGTTCGTCGCCCGCGGGCAGCACGACCCGCGAGAACTCGAACGGGACCGGGGCGTCGACCCGCCCCGGAGCGATCTTGATGTGCTCGCCCGCGCCTTCCGGGTTCTCGACCACGTACGTCCGGCCCCGGCTCAGGTTGCTCAGCGTCCAGAAGGCCCCGGTGGCGGTGAGCTCACCGGCCGTACGGGACACCCCGCGGTGCGGGATCGTCAGATGGCGACCGGGCCGGGAGGACGCCAAGGGCCCCGGACTGCGGCCGAACGCAAGGGATTCGCCTGGTGCGAGGCGGATCTGGTCGGCGGGTCCCGCACAGTCGGCGGGCACCACGATGATGCTGTACATGTGCCGTTCCTTCCCCCGAGGAAAACCAGGGGCAGGTTAGCGGCGGACAGTGATCAAAGACTGCCGTTCGGGCTGATTTGGTGACGGACTGTTGCTTTTGTGACGGGCCGTTGAATGTGTGGCGGACCTTTGGATGTGTGGCGGACCGTTGATGTCGCCGGGGCCGCCGAGGTGCCGAAACGGCGAGGGCCCTCACCGCGGTGTGCGGTGAGAGCCCTGTGCCGGCCGGCCCGGGTACGTACGCCCGTGGCCGTCAGTAACGCGGCCGGTTGAACCAGGCGGACCCGTCGTCCTTGGACACGAAGACGATGACCAGGATCCCGAGGACGGTGTGGACCAGACCGAAGGGGAACGTCATGAAACTGACCAGGGTGTTGGCGACACCGAAGATGATGGCGCCGACGCGGACGCCGGAGCCGCCGTTCGCGAACTGGACGGCCAGCATGATGGCGGCCGCGGAGAAGAGCACGATCAGCACGATGATGGCGATCAGCAGGCCCTTGCCGACGTTCATCGCCGTGATGCTGTCGGAACTGGCGTACTCCGAGGTGTTCTTCGACGCCTTGCTGACGCTGCCCAGGCCCCACACGGCGAAGATCAGGCCGATCAGGTTCAGGCCGGCGAGCACGAACAGCATCGCGCGCGCGGCCTTCACACCGCCCGGCATGACGGTCGGATAGGGCGCGGGCCCTCCGGGCATCATCCCGCCGCCCGGGTAGGCGCCGTACGGCGACGGAGGCTGCTGCTGGGGATAGCCGTAGCCGGGCTGCTGGCCCGGCGGCGGACCGTAGGGATTCTGGTTCGGATAGCTCACGAGCGGTGTCCTTCGGGCTTCATGACCGGATTTCAGAGTGTCGTAGGAGGACGGTAGCCAACGGCCTCGCCGGGCCGCTCCCCACCTCCCCTACAGCGCCGCGAAGGCCCCGATCGCGCGGTTGCGAGGGGGCCTTCGGGACATGGGGTGTCCGGCCGGCTTCAGGGCCGGCGGACGGGAAACCGACGCGTTATGCCTTGACGACCACCGTGGCGACGACCTTGTCGGCGAACGTCTGGTTCTTCTCGTCCCACAGCGGCCACAGGTAGCCGAGAGCGCACGGCGAGTCCAGGGCGTGGCAGAGCTTGCGGCCGAGGGCCAGACCGAAGCCGAGCGGCTGGCCGTTCATCTCGCGGACGACCCGGATGCCCATGGCCTTCTTGCCCGGGGTCTGGCCGGTGTTGCCTTCCTTGACCAGCATCCAGATGAAGAGGCCCGTGCTGAGCAGGCCGACCAGGATCATGACGATGAGGAGCCCGATGCCGATGCCGGCGTTGGTCGAGTTCGCCGAGTCGTAGGCGTCGGAGATGCACGAGTAGTCGGTTCCGCAGTGCGAGGTGTCCACGTCGGCGGCCGTGGTTGCCGCGGCGAATGCCGAGATATAGGCCACCAGGAAAACGATAGTCGGGAGCAGGCCGACGATGAGGTAGTCGATCAGGTAGGCACCGACTCGCGCGCCCCAGCTCGCGTACGCCGGCGCCCCCGGCATACCGGGCTGGCCGGGCTGACCGTACGGGCCGGGCTGCTGCGGGTAGGCGTAGCCCGCGGGCTGTTGCTGCTGCTGCGGGTAGCCGTAGGGCTGCTGCTGCGGCGGCGCCTGCTGCGGGTAGCCGTAGCCCGGCTGTGCCTGCGGCGGCACGGGGGGCTGCTGGCCGTACGGGCCCTGCGGCGCCTGCGGCGGCTGGCCGTACGGGTTGTTCGGGTCGCCGAAGCTCATGTGGTTCTTTCCTCCGTTGGGGACGACGCAGCCGTGACTCGGAGGAAAAACAGTTTCACTGGCCCGCCCCCGACGATGCCTGCGGCACTCGACCGACAATCCTTCTAGGTGCGCATTAACTCTGTCCAGTCAGGGCGGCAAGGCGTTGTGCAAGTGCAATGATCAATTCCGGACAGCCCAGTGACAACCGAGTATCGCGCGCCCTGATTGGAACCGGGACGCCCCCATCCGCGAGGATGGCACCATGACTGCCCAGATTCTGGATGGCAAGGCCACCGCCGCCGCGATCAAGTCCGAGCTCATCACCCGCGTCGAGGCGCTGAAGGCCAAGGGTGTGCAGCCCGGCCTCGGCACCCTCCTGGTCGGCGACGACCCCGGCAGCCGCTGGTACGTCAACGGCAAGCACCGCGACTGCGCACAGGTCGGCATCGCCTCGATTCAGCGTGAACTGCCGGACACGGCCACCCAGGAGGAGATCGAGGCGGTCGTACGGGAGCTCAACGAGAACCCCGCCTGCACCGGGTACATCGTCCAACTCCCGCTCCCCAAGGGCATCGACACCAACCGGGTCCTGGAGCTGATGGACCCGGCCAAGGACGCCGACGGGCTGCACCCGATGAGCCTGGGCAAGCTGGTGCTGGGCGTCGAGGGCCCGCTGCCGTGCACCCCGTACGGCATCATCCAGCTGCTCCGCGGCCACGGCGTCGAGATCAAGGGCGCGCACATCGTGGTCGTCGGCCGCGGCATCACCGTCGGCCGCTCGATTCCGCTGCTGCTCACCCGTAAGTCCGAGAACGCGACCGTGACCCAGTGCCACACCGGCACCCGCGATCTCTCCGCGCACCTCAAGCGGGCTGACATCATCGTGTCGGCGGCCGGTGTGCGGCACATCATCAGGGCCGAGGACGTCAAGCCGGGCGCGGCCGTCCTCGATGTCGGTGTCAGCCGCGACGAGAACGGCAAGATCGCCGGCGATGTCCACCCGGATGTCGCCGAGGTGGCCGGCTGGATCTCCCCGAACCCGGGTGGCGTCGGCCCGATGACCCGCGCCCAGCTGCTGGTCAATGTCGTCGAGGCCGCCGAGCGCGCGGCCGGCTGAGCCGGGCGGCGCACCGGGAGACGTACGGGATACGGAAGGGACTGAGTTGCCAGCCATGGGTGCCGAAGCGCATTCGGACGGAGCGTCCGAGCCGCAGCGTTCCTCGCGCCGCTTTCCGCAGCTGACGCGGGACACGGCCCGGCCGGAAGGCGGCGGACGGGCCGCCTCCGGCGGCTATCCCGCACCGGCCCGGCAGTGGCCGCTGCTCACCGTCATGGGCGGTGTCGCGGTCGGACTGCTGCTCGTCGCGCTGGATGTGTTCCGTATCGGGGCGATGGTGATCGGGCTCTCCATGCTGGCGGGCGCGGTGCTGCGGTGGGCCCTGCCGTCGGTGGGGATGCTGGCGGTCCGCTCCCGCTTCACCGACATGGCGCTCTACGGGCTGCTCGGCTTCGTGATCGTGATCCTGTCGCTGATGGTGCAGCCCAAGCCGTGGCTGCACATCCCGTTCCTCGACGACATCGTGCACTTCACCGTGCGCTCCGAGCCCTGACGCCTTTCGGGCCCTGAGGCCTTGGGGGCCGGACCCACGGACCGGACCCACAGGCTGAATCTCCGGGTGGGATGTCCGCTTCGAG
Organism: Streptomyces sp. NPDC050636; assembly: GCF_040654775.1. Lineage (NCBI taxonomy): Bacteria > Bacillati > Actinomycetota > Actinomycetes > Kitasatosporales > Streptomycetaceae > Streptomyces > Streptomyces sp. NPDC050636. Next base: position 95,651 of record NZ_JBFAIP010000006.1, on the reverse strand, counting down.
TAGCTTGATGGCGGGATGTATCGACGAGTCCCAAGTGTGCCGTCCTGTGTGGGCCCGCGCACGGGATCTCGCCGACCGAGCCGAAGCGCGAGAGGGACGTACCACCTGATGGCCAAGATCAAGGTAGCCAACCCCGTCGTCGAGCTCGACGGCGACGAGATGACCCGCATCATCTGGTCCTTCATCAAGGACAAGCTGATCCTCCCGTACCTCGATGTCGAACTGAAGTACTTCGACCTCGGCATCGAGCACCGCGACGCGACGCACGACCAGGTCACGGTCGACGCCGCGCACGCCATCAAGCAGCACGGCGTCGGTGTGAAGTGCGCCACGATCACGCCGGACGAGGCGCGCGTGGAGGAGTTCAACCTCAAGGCGATGTACCGCTCGCCGAACGGCACCATCCGCAACATCCTCGGTGGCGTGATCTTCCGCGAGCCGATCCTCATGGCGAACGTGCCGCGGCTCGTCCCCGGCTGGACCAAGCCGATCGTCGTCGGCCGCCACGCCTTCGGCGACCAGTACCGCGCCACCGACCTCAGGGTCCCCGGCGCGGGCACCCTCACCATGGCCTTCACCCCGAAGGACGGCAGCGAACCGATCGAGCTGGAGGTCCACGAATTCCCGGGCGCCGGTGTCGCGCTGGCGATGTACAACCACGACGACTCGATCCGCGACTTCGCGCGCGCCGCGTTCCGGTACGGCCTGGACCGGAACTACCCGGTCTACCTGTCCACGAAGAACACGATCCTCAAGAAGTACGACGGCCGCTTCAAGGAGATCTTCCAGGAGGTCTTCGACGCCGAGTTCAAGGCCGAGTTCGACGCCCACGGCCTGACCTACGAGCACCGTCTGATCGACGACATGGTCGCCGCGGCGCTGAAGTGGGAGGGCGGCTACCTCTGGGCGTGCAAGAACTACGACGGCGACGTCCAGTCCCACATCGTCGCGCAGGGCTTCGGCTCGCTCGGCCTGATGACCTCCGTCCTGATGACGCCCGACGGCCGGACCATCGAGGCCGAGGCCGCGCACGGCACCGTCACTCGCCACTACCGCCAGCACCAGCAGGGCAGGGCGACCTCCACCAACCCGATCGCCTCGATCTTCGCCTGGACCCGCGGTCTCGCCCACCGCGGCAAGCTGGACGACACCCCCGAGGTCACCCGGTTCGCGGAGAGGCTGGAGCAGGTCTGCGTCGAGACCGTCGAGGGCGGCCAGATGACCAAGGACCTGGCGCTGCTCATCGGCCCCGAGCAGCCGTGGCTCACCACCGAGCAGTTCCTGGACGCGCTGGACGGCAACCTGCAGAAGAAGATGGCCGACTGACCTGACGCCCGTGACGACGGCGGCCCGTCCTCTCCCCCGAGGGAGGACGGGCCGCCGCTGTGCGTGGGCGCGCGTCAGCACCACTTGTTCGAGTAGATGGTCATGAGGTTGGAGCCGATGTACGTCCAGCCGGTGCCGCGGTTCAGCGTCGCGTGCCCGCCCTTGTAGTTGGGCTTCTCGTAGACCGTCACCTTGCACTGGCGGCCGTTGTTGTAGGCGGACAGCGGGTAGTTGAAGGCGCCGCCGTAGGGCTTGAGGTTGCGGTTGTTCTGCGCGACCTTCTTCGGAGTGCCCTTGTAGTTCGCCTTCGGGTAGACGCAGAGGTAGCCCTTGGGACAGTTGGCCGGCGCTCCCTGCACGGTCACCGAGGCCTGCTCGGTGTGTGTGGGGGCGGTGGCCGCGCCGGCGGACGGGGCCAGTGCCAGGCCTCCGGTGACGGCCGCGGCGGCCGTGGTGAGGGCGATGCGCCTGCGAGCGTTCATGCTGTGGTTCCTCCCCGTAAGTGGTGGAGGCGGCGCGGGGTGGACCGCGCCGCCCGGTGTTGCGCCACCGACTGTGCTCCGTGTCGGCGGTGACCGGCCAGCGAAACCGCCCCGCTGGGGACCTTCTGGGACGTCCCAGGCTCTGACCTGCGGGGACGTCGCCGCTGCGGACGCCGTGGTGGGACGAGGAAAACGCCGGTACACATGTCCGGATCCGTCGCGGTAGGGGTAAAAAACCGTAATGAGCGGAACCGGGGGTCGCGTGCGCGCCATCATCGGCGGCACAGGGGGCGCGTCGCCTCGGGGGAGAACGAACGCGTGTGGGGTGGAACATGTCGCGTTGGAAAGAGCTGCCCGGATCGCTTGACCACCGGGTCAGTCAACTGGTCGTCCATCTTCGGAGGTTGAAGGACCACAGCGGGCTGAGCCTGGCCTCGCTCGCCGTCAAGACCTCGTACAGCAAGTCGTCGTGGGAGCGCTATCTCAACGGCAGGCAGCTGCCGCCGCGTGGTGCGGTGGAGGCCCTGGCGCGGGTCTGCGGCGCCGATCCGACCCGGCTGCTGGCGCTGCACGAGGTCGCGGCGCAGGCGTGGGGCGCGGAGCGGCCGCAGCAGCGGGAGGAGGCGGTGGACGCCGCTCCTGCGGACGGCCGCCGGGGCGTGCGGGCCGGGCCGATGGTGCTGGGCGCGCTGGCCGTGCTCGTCGTGGCCTGTACTGCGCTGTTGGTCGTCCGCCCATGGCAGGACGACACCGGCTCCGGGCGCGGCGCGGGGGTCACCGCGGCCGGCCGGAGCCCGGGTGCCGCGCCGACGTTCACGCACCGGCCGGGGCAGACTTTCGGCTGCCGTGTCGAGCGCACGGGAGGCGCCCTGTACGCCGGGCGCAGCCGTACCGGCAGCGCGATCCTGGGCAACGGCGCGGCCGGCTGGGAGGTCGTCGAAGCGCAGTGTCTGCTGCACCGCCAGGGGTACGACCCGGGGCCGGTGGACGGCATCGTCGGCGAGAACACCATGCGCGCCGTCAAGCGCTTACAGGACCGGACCGGGCTGCCCCCGGACGGGATCGTCGGCCCCGACACATGGAAGGTGCTGCGCCGGTGAGCGGGAGCGGCAGCGAGCTGTGCGGGACGGTGGAGTGCGCCCGGCTCGCCGAGGGCATGCGGGAGTTGAGGGCGCGTACGGGGCTGAGCCTGGCCGCACTGGCCGCCAGGACCCCGTACAGCAAGTCCTCCTGGGAGCGTTATCTCAACGGGAAGAAGCTGCCGCCGCGGGACGCGGTCGAGGCGCTGTGCCGGCTGGCGGGGGAGCCGCCCGGACGGCTGGTGGCGCTGTGGGAGCTGGCGGACGCGGCCTGGAGCGGGCGGGGCCGGTCGGGAGCCGCGCAGGACGCGGGAGGCGGCACCGCCGTTCCCGCAACGGGCCGTTCGGTGTGGCGGATGCCGCGCTGGATGGTGCCCGTGGCGGCCGGGGTCTGCGTCTGTGCGGCGGCGGCCGCCGCGGCGCTGGTGTTCTGGGCGGGGGAGGGGGACGACGGCAGGGGTCCCGGACCGGCCTCTTCCGCGGTGACCGGCTGCCAGGGGATGGCGTGCGACGGCAAGGACCCGCGGTCGATGTCCTGCGGGGCCGAGGGCTTGGTGGCGTCGGTCGTGGAGCGGACCGCCGCGGGCGGCGCGCATGTCCAGGTCCGCTACAGCAGGGGGTGCGGTGCGGCCTGGGGGCGCCTCCACAACGGACGGATCGGGGACCGGATCGAGGTGTGGGTGCCGGGGGCCGAGCCGCGGTCGGCGACGGTGGCGGACCGGTTCGACGCCGAGGGCTATCTCGTCACACCGATGGCGGCGGCCCGCGGGCCCGAGGGCATACGGCTGTGCCTCCACCCGGCGGGCGGCGGGGCCAGGGAGTGCTTCGCGCGGCAGTGACCCTGCTGGTCGGGCGGGATGCCGGGAGCGCGGCGGGAAAGTGGGGCGTGCGTGAGGGGCGTACGCGGGTGAGCGACTGTCCCCGAATGCTCCCGCGTGCCCGCCGACTCGGGAACTGGCATCCTTGCCCATGCCATCTCTGGGGGTAGCCACTAGGGGACCGGGCCGCAGCGGGGGGCGCGGACCGGAAGAAACCCGGATGAACACGGCACTAGGTACATGTGCGCATACGGGGGGATAGGGGAACGAAATGCCTCGCTGGAGGGCGCTGCCGGAAGAACTCGATCCGCAGGTGCGGGAGTTCGCCAGTCAGCTGCGCAGGCTTGTGGAGCGCAGCGGACTGAGCGTGGCCACCGTCGCGGACCGAACGGGCTTCAGTAAGACGTCGTGGGAGCGCTATCTCAACGGCCGTTTGCTGCCGCCGCAGCGCGCGGTGGTCGCGCTGGCCGAGGTGACCGGCACGAACCCGGGACATCTCACCACGCTCTGGGAGCTGGCCGAGCGGGCCTGGAGCCGCTCGGAGATGCGGCATGACGCCACCATGGAGGCGATACAGGTGGCGCAGGCGCGGGCCGCGCTGGGGGAGTTCGGCCCGGCGCCGGACGACGCGAAGCCGGCCTGGAAGGCCGCGGCGAAGTCCGGCAGGAGCGCGGGCGCTCCGGTCGCCACCGCCCCGCAGCCGCCGCACCAGCGAAGTGGGGAGGCGCCGTCCACCGCGGACTTCCCCGGGCTGGTGGCGACCTCCCAGCCGGCTTCACCGGCCGCTCCCGCTCCCGCGCCGGCCCCGGAGCCCGCGCGGCGCCGCCGCTCGGCACTGATGGTCACCGTCGGGGCGGTGGGCGCGGTGCTGGTCGCCGTCGCCGCCGTGCTGCTGCTGAATCCGTTCGGCGACGAAAAGAAGGCGGTGCCCAAGGCGTCGGCGACGCCGAGCGAGAAGCCGGTGCTGCCCGCCGGGGTGAAGTGCTCCGGTGCCGACTGCGCCGGAAAGGACCCGGAGGAGATGGGCTGCGGCGGGGGGCACGCCGTCAGCCCGTCCCGGGGCATGGCGGGCGGCGCGCTGATCGAGGTCCGCTACAGCAAGGTCTGCCGCGCCGCCTGGGCACGGATCACCACCGCGGCCCAGGGCGACCAGGCCACGATCAGCGCGGGCGACCGCAGCGCGACGGCGCGTGCCGGGGCGGACGGCGACGCGTACACCCCGATGGTCGAGGTGACCGGCGACCCGTCGAAGGTGTCCGCCTGCGGGACGACCGTCGCCGGCCGGAAGGGCTGCGCGCAGCCCGTCCCGACCACGCGGGCAACGCCCTAGACGAGCAAGTCCTACCTGGACGAGCAAGCCCTGTGGGTGTCTGACGGATCTGGTTCAGGTCAGCGGATACGACGTCCGGCCGGACGCGTCGTCGATCTCGTCGTGTGCCTTGGTCAGCAACTTCATCGCCAGTTCGTTCAGCGCTCTGGCTCCCGCTACCTCTTCGCCGACCCTCGGCTGGTTCGAATCGGCGGGGTGGCGGCTGGCGTATCCGTGGGACCGCACCTCGCTCCCGTCAGGGAGCCGTACGAGGGCGGCCGCGCGGGTGCGGTGGGTGTCCTCCTCGAATTCCATCTCGACATGCCATCCGACAGCGGCCTTCAACATGACGATCACCTCTCCGGAATCGCTGTTACCAGGGTGCCTCCGCTTCCCCGCCCGCGCATGACGTGCCCGACCGGCGGCCCCTCCTGGCCGGGATTCGCCGTCCCGGAAGGGCGCGAGAAACGGAGGGGATTGCCCGGCCGGATCCCGGGCATGCGACCTGTACCCCCCCCCACGGGTATCGCACCACCCGGCGGCCGCCCGCACTCCCCCTCCATGCGGGCGGCCGCCCACCTGTCCGCGTGGGCATCCCCGGCGAATGCGACACCCGGTGAGGTGTTCCACACCGGCCCGTCACCTGTGCCGGGTGGGGGTCTGGAACTGCCGTCGCTGGAATGTGCTCTGGTGTGTTCTGGTGAGCGGGAGCGAGTGCTGGTGGTGTTGACGTGCGGCGCGTGTCGGTCATGGCGCCCGTCCTTCGGGATGGGAGTGGATGTTCTTATGTCGAATGTGTGACCTTTTCAGGCGGGCTTCGTTGGATGTGGTGACGGAATCTTCGGATGTGGCCGGGCGGGGGTGGCGGGGTGAGAGAACTGGCGGAGCCGTTCGTTGCGTCCGGGCCGACCGGTGTAGCGGTCCGTAGCCGCCTCAAGCACCTGACGGCTGGGGATGAGGAGGTGCTGCGGCTGGTCGGCGCGCATCTGGGCACGCTCGCCTCGAAGGACCTCAAGGCCCGGTGCGCGGCCGGCCTGGAGCACTCCGCCGATGCGTGGGCGGTGCGCAAGCGGGAGCTGACGCCGCTCTCGTCGGCGCGCTGGGCCGGGGCGATCACCAAGGCGTCGCACGATCAGTGGGCGCTGGCCCGCCGTGGCCAGCTTGCGCGCATCCACAACCTCGAAGCGGGCATCCGTACCCTCGCGCATCGACTGTGCCTCCCGGTCGGGGAGAAGGGCTCCAAGCGGGCACCGGGCGGCTACCGGTCCCGGCAGGAGTGGTACGCGAAGACGCGGCGCCTCCATGTGCTTCACGGCCGGCTGGAGCACGAGCGGGCGGACCGCGAGGCCGGCTGTGTGCATGTCGCCCGTGGTGGCAAACGGCTTGCCCGCACCCGGCACAACCTCGAAGCCGCCCAGCTCACCGAGGTCGAGTGGCGCAAGCGTTGGGAGGCCGGACGCTGGTTCTGCCAGGCCGATGGCGAGTCCGGGAAGCGATACGGGAACGAGACGATCCGCGTCAGCCCCGAGGGTGAGGTGAGCATCAAGCTCCCCGCCCCGCTGGCCGTATACGCGAACGCCAAACACGGCCGGTACGTGCTCGCCGCCAAGATCAGGTTCCCGCACCGGGGCACGGAGTGGGCCGACCGGGTGGAGGCCGACCGGGCCGTGGCGTACCGCGTCCACTACGACACCGCACGCGGGCGCTGGTACATCACCGCCTCCTGGCAGTACCAGCCGACGAGGACAATCCCGTTCAAGGCCGCACTCGCGCACGGCGTGATCGGTGTCGACATCAACGCCGACCACATCGCTGCCTGGCGCCTCGACACCTGCGGCAACCCCGTCGGCACCCCGCGCCGCTTCTTCTACGACCTGTCCGGCACACGCGAGCACCGTGACGCCCAGGTCCGTCACGCCCTCACCCGGCTGCTGCACTGGGCCATAACGTGCGGCGTCAATGCCGTCGCCATCGAAGACCTGGACTTCGCCGCGGGGAAGACCCGCGAGAAACACGGCCGTAGGAAGCGGTTCCGGCGGCTCATCTCCGGCATGCCCACGGCCCGTCTGCGGGCCCGGCTGACCTCGATGGCCGACCAAACAGGCATCGCGATCATCGTCGTCGACCCGGCGTATACGTCGAAATGGGGCGCCCAGCACTGGCAGAAGCCCCTCTCCTGCACCAAGCGCAAGACCACTCGCCACGACGCGGCAGCCGTGGCGATCGGCCGACGCGCCCAGGGACACCCGATCCGGCGACGGACGGCACCGCCCCCCGCTCACCGGAGCGATGAGCAGGGGCATCGGACCGCCCAGGCCCGACCGGGCGTCCTTGGGCGTGAGGGAACCCGCCCCCTCATTCCCGGACCACGGACACGATCTGTCGGCGCCGGATGCGGAGCGAATGCGGGGGACCAGTGTGCCCATAACCGTTTGGGGCACACGGCTGAGCATGAGCAACCCATGTTCAGTCTTCAGGAACGGTCCGATAGCCTGACGCCCGGGTCTCTCGATACCAAGACACCTTGGTGAGGCCTGGATACATGGGCAGGGACACCCACCGCCACCCCTGGTGGTCTGGGGCTTGCCCCCAGAAAACGTCGCGCAGGAGATCGCCATGACCCGCACTCCCGTCAATGTCACCGTCACCGGCGCCGCCGGCCAGATCGGTTACGCACTCCTCTTCCGCATTGCTTCCGGTCATCTGCTCGGCGCGGACGTGCCGGTCAAGCTGCGCCTCCTGGAGATCCCCCAGGGTCTGAAGGCCGCCGAGGGCACCGCCATGGAGCTCGACGACTGTGCCTTCCCGCTGCTCCAGGGCATCGACATCTCGGACGACCCGAACGTGGCCTTCGACGGTGCGAACGTCGCCCTGCTCGTCGGCGCCCGCCCCCGTACCAAGGGCATGGAGCGCGGCGACCTGCTGGAGGCCAACGGCGGCATCTTCAAGCCGCAGGGCGCCGCCATCAACGCGCACGCCGCGGACGACATCAAGGTCCTGGTCGTCGGCAACCCCGCCAACACCAACGCGCTGATCGCACAGGCCGCCGCGCCGGACGTACCGGCCGAGCGCTTCACCGCGATGACCCGCCTGGACCACAACCGCGCCGTCACGCAGCTCGCGCAGAAGACCGGCACCCCGGTCTCCGAGATCCGCAAGCTCACGATCTGGGGCAACCACTCCGCCACCCAGTACCCGGACATCTTCCACGCCGAGGTCGCCGGCAAGAACGCCGCCGAGGTCGTCAACGACCAGGCCTGGCTGGCCGACACCTTCATCCCGACCGTCGCCAAGCGCGGCGCGGCGATCATCGAGGCCCGTGGCGCGTCCTCCGCCGCCTCGGCCGCCAACGCCGCCATCGACCACGTCCACACCTGGGTCAACGGCACCGCCGACGGCGACTGGACCTCCATGGGTATCCCCTCGGACGGCTCCTACGGCGTCCCGGAGGGCCTGATCTCCTCGTTCCCCGTCACCACCAAGGACGGCAAGTACGAGATCGTCCAGGGCCTGGAGATCAACGACTTCTCGCGCCAGCGCATCGACGCGTCGGTGCAGGAGCTGGCGGAGGAGCGCGACGCCGTCCGCGGTCTCGGCCTCCTCTGAGCCACCCCCTGAACCGCCGTCTGTGACGGCGTTACAGCCTTCCCGAGCCCGCACGATCCGCACCGGATCGTGCGGGCTCGGCCGTTGGCTGTGAAGCACCACCGCTTCCGGTCACCGCATGTTCATAACCCCTGACACGGAGTGGTGTTCTCCCCTATGCTGCGGCTTCCGCACAGCGGCCAGTCCGCAGCGCCTCACGCGCACAACTGGGCCGCGCTGATGACGTGTTGGTGTTTCGGGGGAGAACGATGACGCAGAAGAACCTGCCTCAGCAGCCGAGCGACCCTGACGGTCACCGGAGTTTGCGCAAGGCACCGGAGGAATCCGCCGACGTCCCCGGCCCGTTACCCCCGACCCCGCCGGGCGCCAGCGAGGCCACCCGGCTGCTGTGCGCCGGCACCTACATGGACGACGGGTTCCGCGACGCCGTCATCGACGAGCTGTACGTCCACGAGGAGCGGTTCGCCGCGCCCTCCCTGGGCATCGACGCCGCCCGCGTCCTCGCCCACGCACTCCGCGCCCGGCGGCTCCAACTGGGCTGGGCCGCGGCGATCCTGCTGCTCTGGATCGTGGCCATCCCCCTGTCCGGGGGCCTGGCGGCGCTCTACCTCTTCCCCGTCGTCATGATGGCCCTCTCCCGCGCCGTCGTCCGGGTGCCCATCCCGCGGTGGCTGGCCCGCTTCCTCTCCTTCATCCTGCGCTGGTACGGCCGGCTGTCGCTGCTGCTGTTCGTCGTGTCGTTGGTGGTCACGGTGAGCGGCGGCACTGTCGGCGTCCTGGCCGTGACCTGGCCGTTCTCGCTGCTGCTGGACGCCTGGGGCGGCGGCCCGCCGGACTACGGCTCCTACGATTCCTACGACTCCGACTCCTTCGACCCGTTCGGCTCCTTCGGCGACAACGGGTGGGGCAGCACCTCGGTCGACACCCCTTACGCGGACGTCGCCGCCCAAGGCACCGAGCTGCTGCGGGCCTGGGTCGCCCTGGTCCTGCCGCTGCTGCTGGCCGCGATGGTGGGCCTCCAACGCGGGCAGTTCGCCCTCGCGCTGGCCCGCGAACTGTCCAAGGAACGCTTCCCCGACGTCGTGTCCGACCCCGCGGAGCGGTCCGAAGGCTTCCGGTTCCGGCGGCTGCGGGACCGGGTGCGGATCGAGCAGCACGGCCCGCTGGTGATGTACCGGGCCGCCAACCCGTTCTGCGGCGCCGGCCGCGCGTTCAGGACCTGGTCCCTGTCGGTGGAGTTGCGGCCCCGGACGGACCGCGAGGTCGAGCCGCTGGACAACAGGGCCATCTTGGACCGCATCATCCCCCTGGTGGCGGACCTGCGGGTGCCGTCGGCGCACGGCTCACCGGCGGCCGCGGCCGCAGTACGCGACCGGTTGCGCGCGCTGGAGATCGACGAGTGCGTCTTCCTGCCGGCCGAGGGGCTGAAGTCCCGCGCGATGGCGCCGTACGCACCCTCGGCGTTCGAGGAACACCGGGCCGGTGCGGTGGAGGAAGGCGGCGAGACCCGGCGGCACTTCCTGCGTATCCGGGTCGGCGGCTGGAACGAGGGCATCGTCACCACGGTCTTCGTGCGGGTGCACACCCAGGGCGGGATGCTGATGCTGGAGGTCGCGCCGCATGTGCTGTGGCCGCTGCGGCAGGTCTTCCAGGACGCCGACCGGATCGCCCACCACTACCGCCACCACAACCACTTCGGCAAGGCGGTGTGGGCGCTGGCCCGCACCCCCCGTTCCGCGGGGCATGCCGTACTCACGCTGGTGCGCGGCCTGCTGTCGACATGGCACCTGGGCACCGGAGGGTACGGAGGGTCGCTGCCGGACGGCCCCGGCGCCTCGGTACGCGAGCTGGGCTCCTTCGACGAGGCCTCGCTCTTCCAGGAGATGGACGTCGCCCGCTATCTGAAGACCATTCAGCAGCGGGTCGCGGCCGGCGTGACCACCGCGCTGTACGACGCCGGCTACCAGACCGACGAATTCGAGCAGCGGGTCGTCAACGTCGCCCAGGGCGGCGTCTACGTCGAGTCCGCCCAGGGCGCCGTAGGCATCGGCGACAACAACACCATCACCAACAACGCCCCCAAACCGCCCCCCTCTCCCAAGCCCAATCCCACCAACCAGGGCTCCACATCGAAGGGAAGTGCCAAGAATGGCAACGGCTGACGAGCGCGGCAGGGGCATCCACATCGGCAGCGTCCAGGGTGCCTTCGCCATCGGTGACAACAACACGGTGACGAACAACGAGGGCAACGGCGCACCCACGACGGACCCGGCGCAGGAGGAACTGCTGCGCGCCGTACGCGCCCTGCGCGACGACCTGGCCAGAGTGGTGGAGACCCCGGAGGTCACGGCCCTGAGCGCCGAACTCGCCGACACCGAAGGGGAGATCACCGACACCGGGGCCGCCGGACCCGGCCGGCTGGCCCGTCTGCGCACCGCACTCACCGACGCCGGCTCCGTCGTCGGGCTGCTGGCCTCCGGAGCCGCGGTCGGCCAGGCGGTCGCCGCCCTGGCGGGAGGCTGACGATGGCGGACACCGGCGGAACACGCTGGAACAGCGAAACCCAGACCTGGGAAAAGGTCGGCACCCCACGGCCCGCCCCGTACACGGGCCCGATGCCGCCCCGCCCGACGTTCGAACCCGCGCCGCCGGCCCCTCCGCCGGACGGGTTACCCCCGTCCACGCCCGCATACGACCCGTACGCCGGACCGGGCCTCGCCCCCGAGCCCGCCCCCGTCCCCTCCCCGGGCGGCCGCCGCCGGACCACGGCCCTGGTCGCCGGCGCGGCGGTGGCCGTGATCGCGGCGGGCTTCGGCGGCGGCTATCTGCTGTGGGGCCGCAACAGCGAAGACCCGGCCGCCGCCCGCCCGCCAACCAACCGCGCATCGGCCTCGGCAAGCATCACCGCCACCTCGCCCGCCTCACCCACCACGCAAACCCCGTCCTCGCCGTCCGCCGCCACCGAGATCCCCGACGGCTATCACCTCGTCGACGACGAAGAGGGCTTCACCACCGCGGTGCCCGACGGCTGGACGCGCAGCCTCCGCAAGACCGGCGTCTTCTACACCGCGCCGGACGACCGCGGCCTGGTGCAGATCTTCGAGATCACCGAACCCGACTACACCCCGCGCGAATCGCTGGAGAAGGCGTCAGAGGGCTTGCAGGGCAACCCCGGCTACGAAGAGATCAGCCTCGAACCGCTCAACGACCCCACCCTGAGCTCGGACGCTGCCCAACTGGTCTACTCCTATGACAGCGACCGCCTGGACGAGCGCGTCCAGGTGGTGGACTGCGTCTTCACCGCCGCCGACGGCCGCCGGTTCGCGGTACTCGTCCTGGGACCGGCGGCCGACTGGCCGCAACAGGAAGAGACCCAGCGCATCGCCCTGCATGCCTTCGTCCCCACCAGCTGACGGCCCGACCGGCCCGGAAGCCGATCGGGCCGGTCGGGCCCGAAGTGACCGCAGTGACCGCTATCCCGGCAGCTCGGTGCGCTCCCACCACTCGTAGACGGGCAGCGGCCCCTCGCCGGTGTCCTTCTCCCGGGGCGTGGCTCTGAAGTGTTCATAGCCGTTGCGAAACGGGACCTTCACGTCGTCCCCGGGACGATCGATCGGCACGATCCGCTCCGGAAGGTCCTCGGGACCGCCTTCGAGCACTGCTTTTGTCGCTGTGTTAGCCATGCCCGAATTGTCTTCCCGGTGACGGAGACCCGTGCCTACGGCTCGCCGAGGGTCACGCGGACAGCACGGCGAACTCGACGAACGCCGCCCACTGGGTGGGGGTGAGGTCGAGCACCGGGCCGGATATGTGTTTGGAGTCGCGGACGTGGATGGTGTTGGGGCAGGTGGCTACCTCGATGCACTCGCCGCCTTCACCGCCGCTGTAGCTGGACTTCTGCCAGTTGTAGGCGACCTCGATGCAGTCGCCGCCACCCCCGTCGCTGTAGCTGGACTTGAACCACCGCAAGTTGCTCATCGATCCTCCATCGCCAACTTCTGGATGAACTCCGCAGATTCCTTGGGGTTCAGTGCCTGGCTTTGCAGGATTCCATAGCGCCGCGCGATCGTGCTGACCGTGCGACGGTCAGTTAGCAGACGTCCCGTGTTTTGGACTTCGAGGTAGGCGCACATCTCCCGGTCCGGTGGCTCGACCAGGGTGAATGGGCCTGCGAGGCCCGCATGGCTTGAACAGCCTGTCGGCATCACCTGGATCTGGACATGCCGCATACGGCCGATTTCCAGCAGGCGGTGCAACTGCTCGCGCAGCACCTCCGGGCCGCCGATGGGACGGCGCAACACGGCCTCCTCCAAGATGAAGCTCAGGGATGCGGTAGGCACGCGGGTGAGGAGCTTTTGTCGGGACAGCCGGGCGGTCACGCGATGCTCGATCTCATCGTCGTCCAAGGCCGGGTGGTACTCGATGTGTACTGCCCGCGCGTACGCCTCGGTCTGGAGCAGACCTTTGACCAGGTGCGCGTCGTAGGCGGACAGCGCGACTGCCTCCGCTTCGGCGTCCGCGTACGGCTGAAACCACACCGGATGCGGCTCCTTCAACTGCTCCTCGATGACGGACATGAACACGCCCGGGACCTTGAACACCTCTTCCAACTTCAGCGCGAGGTCTTCCTTGAGCGGGCGGCGGCCGCATTCCACGCTGCCAATCAGGGATTCGGAGAAGCCCGCCTTGTCGCCCAGTTGGCGTTGCGTGAGGCCGGCCAGTTCTCGTAACGCCTTTGTCTGGAGGCCCAGGATGCGCAGGCTCACGGGGATGTTGTCGTAGTAGCCGTCGCTGGACATAGCGCTATTTCCTCTCGTACGCGATGGCGGCGGACCCGTACGGCTTTTTTGTAGGGGTCGTCAGGCTCGCCTTCGCGGGCCTGTGGCCAGCATGGTTGGGGCATGGACCAGCACGCCTCGCTTCATCGAAATTTCCTTCTAAAGGAGGAAATTGGTTCGTATGGGGTCGACATTCGAACGATTCTGCGCAGTCTCGACACGGTGCTCGCCGAGGACGCGCCCGTGCCGCGGCATGACGAACTGGAGGACGTCACCTTGTTCTTGCGCGGGCATATCGCGCTGCTCATTCCCGAAGTCGAGGAACTGGCCTGGGCGTTGCCGAAGGACGACAGCGTGCGGTGTGCGGCGCTGGCCGGGGTGCGTGAGGCGCAGCGGAAGACCGGACCGGGCGCGGGTGCTGGGAGTGGGCTCATGTCGGCGCTGCGGTATGCGCAGCAACTGGCCCGGGTGTGCCGGGCGTTGGTGCACCACTACGGGCAGCTTCAGGTGATGGGTGAGCACAATGACAGGTGAGCAGGTACCCGCGTACCAGACCATCAAGGTGGTCGCACAGGACAGCCCGGTGGCGGCGTTCTCCGATGAGGAGGCGTGGCGGGCCAGGGAGGCGTATCCCGAGATTCTCGCGGCGGGGGCGGCGGTTTTCGGGCATGCGCGAGAGCGCGAGCAGGGTGGCTGGGAGGTCATCAGCTTCGGGGAGAGCACTCCGCAGGACTCCAGGGACACCATGGCGTCGACGTTCCGGCGGCTGGCGCATCAGGCCGAGGAGTCGGGGGACGAGGCGGGCCGTGCCGAGTGCATGGCGGCGGCGGTGCGGCTGGACTGGGAGAAGGTGGATGAGCTGACGGTGCTGGGGGACCGGTATCGGGTCATCCATGGGGAGCAGTTCATTCGGCGGGGGGCGGAGGGGCCGGAGCCGCCGCGGCCTTCGGATCCGGATCCGGCGGAGCCCGGTCAGGCGTATCGGCTGCCCAGCCGTACCAGTGGGTTTGTGATCGATCCGGCGGTGGGCACGGGGATGTCCGAGGGGATCTTGAAGCTCGACCTGTTGCAGATCGTGCGTACCGCGGGGATGGTGCCGCCGGATGTGCGCAGGGACTCGCAGCGGGCGGCGCGGACGCATCCGGGCGGGGTGCTGCTGCCCGCCGGGTTCATGATCGCGGAGCGGATCGGCGGGGCGCTGTGGAAGCCGCATACCGGGGCCTGCAATACGCCGCAGGCGGCGCGGGACGCGCTGACCATGTGGCTGCGGGTGATGGCGCCGGTGACGCTCCAGCTCGACCAGGCGGACCGGGACGCGTACGAACGGGCCGCGAACCTGCTGGACGAGCGGCCGGGGAACGAGGTCGCGGTGGCGGACGGGGCGCATGTCTTCAAGGTGGTGCGCGTCGAGCGGCTGGTGAGGGTCGGGCCGGACGGTCCGGAGGGGCCGCGGGCGTCCGACTTCGACCCCGATCCGCCGGTGGAGGTGCACACGCGGGAGCTGCGGGAGAAGGGGCTGTGGCGCAAGGAGGGTGAGGACGGCGGGGAGTTGGGGGCCTCGGAGGAGATGAAGGAGTTCGCCCGGCTGGTGGAGAAGGAGCAGGCGCGGCGGGAGGGGAAGCGGCGGGGGCGGCGAGGGCCCTAGGGGGTGGTCGAACGGATGCCCTGGGGGATGCATAGGCCCCCTGCGGGGCCTCAACGCGGAGGCCCCGGGGAGGTATTCCCGCGCTTAGTCCCGGGGGAACTCGTCGGTCGAGAGGGTCAGTCCGACGACCGTGTCCTTGAGGTCGATCGGCTCGCCGTAGGCGAGCGTGGTGTCCACCTTGTACTCGCCGTCCTGCGGGTGTGTGAAGACGCGGCAGCGGCCGGTGTAGGGGTCGGCGATCAGATAGACCGGGACCTCGGCGGCGGCGTAGGCGTCCTTCTTCGGGCCGTAGTCGTTGGCGGCGGTGCCCTTGGAGATGACCTCGGCGATGAACTCGACGTCTTGGTAGCGCCAGCCGTGCCGCGCGTCCTCCTCGGCGCCGTCGGCGAATTTGGCGACGTCCGGGCAGAAGCCGTTGTCGCCGCCTGGAAAGTCGATCCGGACGTCCGACATGGCCAGGACGTCCATGCCGTACTTGTCTTCGAGCGCCCGCACGATCCGGCGGATGGTCTGCCAGTGGATGCTCCGCTGCGGCGTCATGTAGATGGTCCCCTTGACGATCTCGACCTTGTATCCCTCGGGGACAGGCATCCGCTCCAGCCGTGCGAACAGGTCGTCCAGCTCGTCCAAGCTCTGCTCGTGCTCAGTGGGCTCCGCCATCTCCATCCCGTCGGTCTCGATCGTTTCGGTCCGCTCAAGGCTGATGGTCATAGTGCCGCTCCTCCCCGCTGCCGCGCGGTGCGGGCAGCCGCATGGCTCAACGATACGTATGCGCGTATGCCACGTGCTCGTGTCCGTACATCTCGTTTGTACGGACACGTGTGCACGGGCGCGTGTGTAAGTCACGCACCCTGCAAGCGCTGCTCCAGCACCGAGATGTCCACCGTCTTCCCGGCGGGCGGCGTCCTGGCCGGGACCGGCTTGTCGTAGTTGCTCAGCAGGAGCGTGCTGGACTCGCGGCCGACCGTGGTCGTGAGCTTGACGGGGTAGTGCTTGCCCTTGATCGCTACGTAGAGGGTCTGGGTCGCCGGGCCGGACTTCTTGATGAGGGGGAGGACGCGCGCGCCTTCGTGGGCGGTCGGCTTGCCCTTGCTGAGGGCGGGGGCGCGGGGTGTGGGGCTGCCGGGCGGCGGGGTCGGCGGGTGGTCCGGGCCGGCGGCGGACTTCTGGAAGGCGGTCAGGTCGCAGGCGGCGGAGATCCGCTTGAGGACGGCGTCGGCGGTGGTGCCGTGCAGAAAGCGGCCCTTGAACCTCTTGGCGGCGTCGATGCCCTCGCGGCCGGGGAGCTGGGTCTTCCAGTAGGCGGCGTCGGGCCGTATCCAGACCTGTTTGCCGCGCTTGACTATTTCCACGCGGCCGGATGCGCCTTTGCTGATGACGCCCGTGCAGTTACCGGCGCGGTCGAGGGTGAGATCGAGCTTGGTGGGGCTGACGCTGGTCTGAGTGCGGAGCCGCAGGGATTTCGCGGCCAGGAGTTCGCGGCGTGAGATGTCGGATATCTGCTGGGCCGACTTCTTCGCCAGGTCGCCCTGGCCGTCGGGGTCGGCCGAAGTGGAACCCGTACCGGCGGTCCCTGCGAGGAGTGCTGTGCAGCTCAGGGCCGTGACCGCGAGTGCGGTGCGGTGTCCGCCGGCCATCTCGGCACCTCCGGTCCTGGGGGACACGCCAAAGGGACATACGGCTCTAAAGGTACGTACTCGGACTTCCAGCCGCACATTCAGTGAGTCGGGTCACTTTCGATGAAGGTTTGGGCATAGGTAGGGGGCTTTAGGGGAGGGGTCCCTGTTGCTGGTTGAACCAGTGGTTGAACCAGTGCAAACGAATCGGTAAGCGGAAGGCAGTAACGACGTGGCGGCAAACACCATTCACGTAGACGGGGTGTGGCGTTCCGCCGCATCCGGCGCCACGCGGGAGGTCCTCGACCCCGCCGACGCGACGACGCTCCAGGTGGTGTCCGAGGGCGGTGCCGAGGATGCCGATGCGGCGGTCGAGGCCGCCCGTCGTGCCTTCGACGGTGGCGCGGGCGCCTGGCCCCGTACGGCCGTCGCCGACCGTGCGGCCCTGCTGCGCCGCGTCGCCGATCTGCTCCAGCGGGACCGCGAGGAGATCGGGCTGATCGAGAGCCGGGACACCGGCAAGACGCTGGAGGAGGGGCGGATCGATGTCGACTGCGTGACCGACGCCTTCCGCTACTTCGCCGATCTGGTGATGAACGAGAGCGGCGGGCGGGTCGTCGACGCCGGGTCGCCCGACATCCACAGCGTGGTCGTGCATGAGCCGGTCGGCGTCTGCGCGATGATCACGCCCTGGAACTACCCGCTGCTCCAGGCCAGCTGGAAGATCGCGCCCGCCCTCGCGACCGGAAACACCTTCGTGATCAAGCCCAGCGAGGTCACACCGCTGTCGACGGTGCACCTGATCAAGCTGCTGGTGGAGGCCGGGCTGCCGGCCGGTGTCGCCAACATCGTCACCGGTGCGGGCCTGCCGGTGGGCCAGCGGCTGGCCGAGCACCCGGATGTGGATCTGTTCTCCTTCACCGGCGGTCTCGCCAGCGGTACGAAGGCGGGCGCGGCGGCGGTCTCCGGAGCGAAGAAGATCGCGCTGGAGCTGGGCGGCAAGAACCCGAATGTGGTGTTCGCGGATGCCTGCGCCACCGACGAGGGCTTTGACACCGCCGTCGACCAGGCCCTGAACGCGGCCTTCATCCACAGCGGGCAGGTCTGCTCGGCCGGTGCCCGGCTGATCATCGAGGAGTCGGTGCGGGACCGCTTCGTCGCCGAGCTCGCCCGCCGCGCCGAGAAGATCAAGCTCGGGCGGGGCACCGAGGACGGT
The DNA here is from genome assembly GCF_040654775.1 of Streptomyces sp. NPDC050636. Classification (NCBI taxonomy): domain Bacteria; kingdom Bacillati; phylum Actinomycetota; class Actinomycetes; order Kitasatosporales; family Streptomycetaceae; genus Streptomyces; species Streptomyces sp. NPDC050636. The sequence continues at coordinate 77,776 of NZ_JBFAIP010000006.1, read as the reverse complement.
GTGGAGTGTGGTCCGCTCGTATCGCAGCAGCAGCTGGAGAAGGTGGAGGCGTATGTGGCCTCCGCGCTGGCCGAGGGCGCGCAGCTGCGTTCCGGTGGCTCGCGTCCCAAGCCGTCGGACGTGCGCCCGGCCACCGGCTACTTCTACTCGCCGACCGTGCTGGACGGCTGCCACCGCGAGATGAAGGTCGTCCGGGAGGAGACCTTCGGTCCGATCCTGACGGTCGAGACGTTCACGACCGAGGACGAGGCCGTGGCGCTGGCCAATGACACCGAGTACGGGCTGGCCGGTGCGGTGTGGTCCGCCGACACCGCCCGTGCGCGCCGGGTCGCCGCCCGGCTGCGGCACGGCACGGTCTGGATCAACGACTTCCACCCCTACCTTCCGCAGGCGGAGTGGGGCGGCTTCGGCAAGTCCGGAATCGGCCGGGAATTGGGGCCCACGGGTCTGGACGAGTACCGGGAGAGCAAGCACGTTTACGAGAACCTCCGGCCCGAACCGGTTCGGTGGTTCGCGGGCTAGCCCGTCCGTCCCGGCACCACGCGTTCCCGGCGCCACGCGGGAACGCACGAACATCGCAGAAGGAGCACAACCCCATGCCTGTGTACGACTACGTAGTTGTCGGTGGTGGCACCGCCGGTTCGGTGATCGCCTCCCGGCTCACCGAGGACCCGAACGTCACCGTCGCCGTCATCGAGGGCGGCCCGTCCGACATCGACCGCGATGAGGTTCTGACGCTGCGCCGCTGGCTCGGCCTGCTCGGCGGCGAGCTGGACTACGAGTACACGACCACCGAGCAGCCGCGCGGCAACTCGCACATCCTGCACAGCCGCGCCAAGGTCCTCGGTGGCTGCTCCTCGCACAACACCCTGATCTCCTTCAAGCCGCTGCCGTCCGACTGGGACGAGTGGGCGGCGGCGGGTGCCACCGGCTGGGGTGCCAAGGAGATGGACCCCTACTTCGGCAAGCTGCGCAACAACATCGTGCGGGTGGCGAAGAAGGACCAGAACCAGATCGCGACGGACTGGATCGAGGCGACCAAGAGCGCGCTGGGCGTGCCCGAGGTCGTCGGCTTCAACGACCAGCCCTTCGAGGAGGGCGTCGGCTTCTTCGACCTCTCCTACCACCCGGAGAACAACAAGCGGTCGTCCGCTTCCGTCGCCTACCTCCACCCGCACATGGAGGCCGGGGACCGCCCGAACCTCACGCTGATGCTGGAGACCTGGGCGTACCGGCTGGAGCTGGACGGCGAGCGCGCCAAGGGCGTGCACGTCCGTACGAAGGACGGCGCGGAGGTTCTCGTCGAGGCCGCGTGTGAGGTGCTGGTCTGCGCCGGCGCCGTCGACACTCCGCGGCTGCTGATGCACTCCGGCATCGGCCCGAAGAAGGACCTCGAAGCGCTGGGCATCGAGTGCGTGCTCGACCTGCCGGGCGTCGGCGAGAACCTGATCGACCACCCCGAGTCCGTCATCGTCTGGGAGACCGACGGGCCGATCCCGGACAACTCCGCGATGGACTCCGACGCGGGTCTGTTCGTCAAGCGGGACCCGGAGCACAAGGGCCCCGACCTGATGTTCCACTTCTACCAGATCCCGTTCACCGACAACCCGGAGCGGCTGGGCTACGAGCGCCCCGAGCACGGTGTGTCGATGACCCCGAACATCCCCAAGTCCCGCTCCCGCGGCCGCCTTTACCTCACCTCGGCCGACCCCGAGGTCAAGCCCGCGCTGGACTTCCGGTACTTCGAGGACGAGGGCGACTACGACGGGCAGACGCTCGTCGACGGCATCAAGCTGGCGCGCAAGGTCGCGCAGGCCGAGCCGTTCGCCAAGTGGCTCAAGCGCGAGGTCTTCCCCGGCCCCGAGGTCACCGACGACGCGGAGATCAGCGAGCTGGTGCGCAAGGCCGCGCACACCGTCTACCACCCTGCGGGCACCTGCAAGATGGGCGCCAAGAACGACGAACTCGCCGTCGTGGACCCGCAGTTGAAGATCCGTGGTCTGGCGGGCATCCGTATCGCGGATGCCTCTGTCTTCCCGACGATGCCGGCCGTCAACCCCATGCTCGGCGTCCTCATGGTGGGGGAGAAGTGCGCCGAACTGCTCCAGGAAGCACCTACCAAGGGAGGTGATGCGTAATGGCTAACACCTCCGCCGGCGCATCCGGAAACACCGAGACCGAGATGTCCGAGGCCACCGACGTGACGAAGACCGACGCGGACAAGGCCGATATGACGAAGACCGACGCGGCCGCGACCGCTCCCGCCGCGTCCCCGTCGGACGGTTCGTCCGACGACCGTGACGTCGCCTTCTCCGTCCGCAACCTGTGGAAGGTCTTCGGTCCGAAGGCCGACCGCGTCCCCCGCGACACGTCGCTCGCCGGGCTCTCCGCGCAGGAGCTGCGCGAGCGGACCGGCTGCACCGCCGCCGTCCGCGATGTCTCCTTCGACGTCCACAAGGGCGAGGTCTTCGTCGTCATGGGCCTGTCCGGCTCCGGCAAGTCCACCCTCGTCCGCTGTCTGACCCGGCTGATCGAGCCGACCGGCGGCTCCATATCCTTCGACGGCGAGGACGTGCTCGCCTTGGACAAGGACAAGCTGCGCGAGCTCCGCAGGCATCGCGCCGCCATGGTCTTCCAGCACTTCGGCCTCCTGCCGCACCGTTCGGTCCTCGACAACGTCGCGTACGGCCTGGAGATCCAGGGCGTCGGCAAGGCCGGGCGCCGCGCCAAGGCCCAGGAGATCGTCGAGAAGGTCGGCCTCGCCGGCATGGAGCACCGCCGCCCGACCCAGCTCTCCGGTGGTCAGCAGCAGCGCGTGGGCCTCGCCCGCGCCCTCGCCGTCGACCCCGAAGTGCTGCTCTTCGACGAGCCGTTCAGCGCCCTCGACCCGCTGATCCGCCGGGACATGCAGGAGGAGGTCATCCGCCTGCACCGCGAAGAGGGCCGCACCATGGTCTTCATCACCCACGACCTCGCCGAGGCGCTGCGCCTGGGCGACCGCATCATGCTGATGCGCGGCGGCGAGATCGTGCAGCTCGGCACCCCCGAGGAGATCGTCGCCAACCCGGCTGACGACTACGTACGCGACTTCGTCCGGGACGTCCCGCGCGAGCAGGTCGTCTCGGTGCGCCGCGCGATGCGCCCGGCCGTGGACGGCGAGGCCGACTCCGGTGCCGCGCTCGCCCCGGACACCCTGGTGGCCGACGCCATCGAGGCTGTCGTCCGCAGCGGCGAGCACTGCCGCGTCGTCGAGGGCGGCCGCACCCTCGGCGTCGTCGACCACGCCCGGCTCCTGTCCGTGGTGGCGGGTGTCGACGACGAAGCCGATACCCCCGAGCAGAAGGCGGCCGCAGTATGAGTGCCGCCCCTACGGAGACCCCCGTCCTCGACAAGCGGGAGCGGGTACAGAAGCCGGAGGCCGAGGCGCCGCCCGCGGCCCCGGGCTTCTGGGCCCGCCTGGCAGGCAACCCCAGGGCCATGGTCCTGGTCGCCGCCCTGCTCGTGGCGGTCATCGCCGCGCTCGCCGACGGCAGCGGCGTCTGGCCGAAGGGCCTCACCTTCGACCTGCGTACGCCGCTCACCGACCTGAACGAGTGGCTGGTCGACAACCGCGACACGCACCCGCTCTTCCTCTACTTCCTGCTGCACATCAGCAACACCGCGCAGTCCGCGGTCGACTCGGTGGTCCTGGGCCTGGAGAGCCTCGGCTTCATCGGCGTGACCGTCGCCGCCGTGCTCGTCGCCTGGGCGGCGGGCGGTGCCGGGCTGCAGCGCCGCGCCCTGCGTACCGCGGGAACCGCGCTCGGCGCCTTCGGCCTGATCGGCCTGCTCGGCATGTGGGAACCCGCGATGGAGACCGTAGGCCTGATGGTCGTCTGTGTCGCCGCCGCCGCCCTGGTGGGCGTGGTGCTCGGCATGATCTCCGGCCTCTCCGACCGCGGTGAGCGGATCCTGCGCCCGGTCTTCGACACGATGCAGGTCCTGCCGGCCTTCTCCTATCTGCTGCCGTTCGTGCTGATCTTCGACGTCGGCACCCCCGCCGCCTTCGTCACCACCGTGATCTACGCGGCTCCGCCGATGGCCCGGCTCACCTCGCTCGGCCTGCGCGGCGCGGACGCGGCGGCCCTGGAGGCCTCCCAGTCCCTCGGCGCGACCTTCCGGCAGCAGCTCTTCACGGCCCGGCTCCCGCTGGCCCGCAAGCAGATGCTGCTCGGCCTCAACCAGACGATCATGATGTGCCTGTCGATGGTCGTGCTCGCCTCGATGATCGGCGCGGGCGGCCTCGGTGAGGAGATCTACCGGTCCCTGTCCATCCTGGACGCCGGGCAGTCCCTGACCGCGGGCATCGCGATCGTCCTGATCGCCATCTGGCTGGACCGCACCACCGCCGCGGTCGGCGAGCGCCTGGACGCCCCGGCGGCCGCCGCCCGGCGGACCAAGCCGTGGCTGACCTGGGCCGTCGTCGCAGCCGCGACCGCCGCCGCCACCGCGGTCGGCACCGCCCTCGGCAAGCTGGAGTGGCCCGACAACTGGGTCGTCTCCATCTCCGAGCCGGTGAACTCCGCGGTCGGCTGGATCGAGCGCGAGCTCGGCTCCGGCATCCCGGTCCTGGGTGGCACCCTGACGTGGGCCAACGGTTTCGCCGAGTACGTCATCAACCCGGTGCGCGACGCCCTGCAGGCCACCCCCTGGTGGGCGATCCTGCTCGTCGCCGGTGTGCTCGCCTACCTGGTGGGCCGCTGGAAGGCCGCGGTCACCGCGGTGCTCGCGCTCGGCCTGATCGGCGGCATGGGGCTGTGGACCCGCTCCACGGACACCCTGTCGCAGGTCATCGCGGCCCTGGCCGTGACCCTGCTGCTCGGCTTCGCGGTCGGCGTGCTCGCTGCCCGCGTCGACTGGGTCGACCGGGCCCTCCGGCCGGTGCTCGACACCCTGCAGACCATGCCGCAGTTCGTGTACCTGATCCCGATGATCGCGCTGCTCAGCGGTGGTCGTACGGCGGGTATCGCGGCGGCTGTGCTCTATGCTCTGCCCGCGGTCGTCCGCATCACCAACCAGGGCATCCGTCAGATCGACCCGGCGGCCCTGGAGGCCGCCCGCTCGCTCGGCGCCTCCACCGGTCAGCAGCTCCGCCAGGTGCAGCTGCCCCTGGCCCGCCCGTCGCTGCTGCTCGCCGTGAACCAGGGCGTCGTCCTGGTCCTGTCCATGGTCGTCATCGCGGGCATGGTCGGCGGCGGCGCGCTCGGCGTCGACGTCGTGAAGGGCCTGGCCAAGGGCGACCTGGCGCTCGGCATGACGGCCGGTGTCGCCATCGTCTGCCTGGGCGTCCTGCTCGACCGGATCTCGCAGCCCGCGGCCGCCGTCAAGCGCAGCGCCCGGGCGCGCGGGGACCTCAAGCCTGCCAACCCGGTAGCCCCTTTCTGACCCCACCCCCCCTCGAACCCCCGCTCAACCCACCTGCCAAGTAAGGGACTTGAACGAGATGAAGCGCACCAAGCTCAGAAACAAGCGGATCGGTGCTGTCGTCGCTGCGGGCGTCGGCACCCTCGGCCTCCTGGCCCTCACCGGCTGCGGCGCCGCCAAGACCGGCGGCTCCGCGGGCGGCTCCGACAAGGTCACCATCGCCGTCCCGTCCTGGGTCGGCGCGCAGGCCAACGCCGAGGTCGTCAAGGCCCTCCTGGAGGAGGAGGTGGGCGTCAAGAAGGTCGAGCTCAAGACCATGGACGAGCCCATCGGCTGGGACGCCCTGAACAACGGCAAGGCCGACGCCATCCTGGAGGACTGGGACGGCCAGCCGGAGAAGCAGAAGCTGTACCTGGACCAGAAGAAGAGCGTCGTCAAGGGCGGCGACCTGGGCGTCACCGGCCACATCGGCTGGTTCATCCCGAAGTACTACGCCGACGCCCACCCCGAGGCGAAGACCGTCGAGGGCCTGAACAAGCTGGCCAAGGAATTCAAGACCTCCGAGTCCGGCGACAAGGGCGAGTTCCTCGGTGCGGCCCCGTCGTACACCACGTACGACGAGTACCTCATCAAGAACCTCAAGCTGGACTTCAAGATCAAGGAGACCGGCAACGAGGCCGCCCAGATCAAGGAGATCCAGCAGAAGTACAAGAACAAGCAGCCCTTCGTCACGTACTTCTGGGAGCCGCAGTGGCTGAACAACGACGTTGACCTCGTGGAGGTGAAGTTCCCCGAGTTCAAGGAGGGCTGCAACGAGCCCAAGGAGAAGACGGAGTGCGGCTACGCCAACACTCCGCTCCAGAAGTACTTCAACGCCGACTTCGCCAAGGACGGCGGCGACGCTGCCAAGTTCCTGAAGAACTTCAAGTGGACGACCGAGCAGCAGAACGAGGTCGCCAAGTACATCGCCAAGGACAAGATGTCCGGCGAGGAAGCCGCGAAGAAGTGGATCGCCGACAACAAGTCGACGTGGCAGGCGTGGCTGCCGAAGAAGTAGCCGCCGGTTTTTGACGAGTCAGCGGCTTTGACGAGCCAGCGGCTTTGACGAGCCAGCGGCTTTGACGAGTCAGCGGCTTTTTGGTGAACCGCGCCCGGGGCGCGGGTCCGTTGGGGGATACGGACCCGCGCCCCGGGCGCGTTCTCAAGGCGCACTCTGCACTCCCGCTGCGCCCTGGCCGTCCACCAGGCGTGCTGTGACGGCATAGTAGGACGCGCCCCCGACGGGGGGCATGACACCTAACGGGCACGCACCTGGGGGACTCCGCTCCATGCCATTCATACGCCGTTCCACCGCTGCGGCCGCCGCGGTCGCCGCCCTGCTCGCGGTCACCGCCACCGCCTGCGGTCCCAGCGACGACAACGCCTCGGCGGCGCCGGACAGTTCCGTCGCCGAAGAGAAGGGCGGGGGCGCCGGGGGGCTCAAGCTTCCGAAGGGCGTACCGACCAGCATCGACGACCTGAAGAAGTGGAAGGACGGCGGCTGGCAGGACTGGGACAACTGGGCCCGCAAGGCGCAGGACTTCGCCAACCCGATCATCGAGGACCACTGGAAGTCGGACCGGCTGGCGAAGGCCAAGGCCGCCCCCGACGTCAGCGTGAAGGCCACCGGCTTCGGCAGCGAGTACGACGCCACCGACCCGGAGCCGCGCCCGGTCACCGCCGAGCAGGTCGCCCGGCCGTACCACCGGCACATGGCGCCGGTCGGGAAGATCTTCTTCGACAGCCCGGACGGCCCGCGGGTCTGCTCCGGCACGGTCGTCGAGGACCCGGCGCACCCGGGCAAGTCCAGCCTGGTGTGGACGGCGGGCCACTGTGTGCACTCCGGCAAGCAGGGCGGCTGGATGCGGAACATCGTCTTCGTGCCGTCGTACAACGACAACGGTGTGCCGATGAGCCAGGTCGGGCAGACACCGGCGCAGCAGGTCACGCCGTACGGCCGGTTCTGGGCCGACTGGATCACCACCTCCGGTGAGTGGCTCAACATGGGCAGCGAGGAGACCGGCAACGGCGGCTCCGCGTACGACTTCGCGGTGCTGCATGTGAAGCCGGAGAACGGCAGTGGCAAGTCGCTCCAGGAGACGGTGGGGGCCGCCGCCCAGGTCTGGTTCAACGCCCCGTCCGCCGACGGCATCAGCTCGCTGGACGCCTTCGGGTACCCCGCGGCGCCGCCGTACGACGGCGCCCGGATGATGAACTGCCCCGCCCGCCCCGGCCGCCTCACGATGCAGCAGGGCACGCCCGCCATGCACCGCATCGGCTGCACGATGACCGGCGGTACGTCGGGCGGCGGCTGGTTCGTCAACCGCGGTGGCAAGCTGACGCTGGTGTCCAACTCGTCGATCAGCTCGAATGCGCACACCTGGCTGGCGGGGCCGCACCTGGGGCCGGAGGCGGAGCGCGTGTTCAACGGGATCAGCCGGAAGTTCGCGGGGCAGTAGGCCGGCACCCTCGTGCGGAGGGGCGGTCCCTTGCGGGGCCGCCCGTTCGGCGTTCCTACGCCCCCAGCGGCAGCGCCCGGCACAAGGCTTCCAGGGCGCCGGGGTACGTGTGCTCGGGCGGCGTCGCATAGCCGATGACCAGGCCGTGTCGGGGCGGCATGGTGGCGTCCGGATGGCGGTACTCGGAGAGCGTGTCCAGGGCCAGGCCCTGCCAGCGGGCGGCGCGCAGGGCGGCGCTTTCGTCGGACCGGGTGGCGCCGTCCGGGAGTTGGAGCACCGCGTGCAGGCCGGCGGCGATGCCGGTGACGTGGAGGTGGGGGGCGTGCCCGGCGACCGCTTCGACGAGCTGGTCGCGGCGTCGGCGGTAACGCTGGCGCATACGGCGGATGTGCCGGTCGTACGAGCCGGAGGCGATGAAGTCCGCCAGGGTCAGCTGGTCCGTGACGCCCGCCCACGCCTCCCGTTCGCCCTTCGCCTCCAGTACGGCGTCCACCAGGCGGTCGGGCAGCACCATCCAGCCCAGGCGGAGGGCGGGGGACAGGCTCTTGCTGACCGAGCCCAGGTGGATGACGTGTTCCGGGTCCAGGCCCTGGAGGGCGCCGACCGGTTTGCGGTCGTAGCGGAACTCGCCGTCGTAATCGTCCTCTAGAACATAACTCCCCGTGGATCGCGCCCAGTTGATGGTCTGAGCGCGGCGGTCGGGGTGCAGGGGGACGCCGGTGGGGAACTGGTGGGCGGGGGTGAGGAGCGCCGCCCGTACGCCGCTGAGGGAAGCCAACTCACGTGAATCCGCGCCCAGTTCGTCCACCCTGACCGGGTGGCTCCGGATGCCCGCCGTGGCCAGGAGGGAGCGGTGGAAGGGGAGGCCGTACGACTCGACGGCGAGTGGGCCCGGCAGTACGGCGGGGAACAGCAGCCGCAGCGCATGGGCGAAGCCCGAGCAGACGACGATGCGTTCGGGGTCGGTGCGTACGCCACGCGTGCGGGCCAGGTAGTCGGCGAGGGCCTGGCGCAGCTCGGGGCGGCCGCGCGGGTCGCCGGGGCCGAAGGCATCGTTCGGGGCGGCGGACAGCGCACGACGGGCGGCGGCGAGCCAGGCGGTGCGCGGGAAGGATGTGGCGTCCGGCTGGCCCTGGAGCAGGCTGTACGCGGGGCGACTCGCCGGGGCGCGGCGGGCGGGCGCGCGGGCGGGCGCGAGCGGCTCGGCACGGTAGGCGACCAGGGTGCCGGAGCCTTGGCGCGCGCTGAGCCAGCCCTCGGCGACCAGCTCCGCGTACGCGTCGGCGACGGTGTTGCGCGCGATGCCGAGGTCGGCGGCGAGCGAGCGGTAGGCCGGCAGACGGGTGCCGGGGGCCAGCCGGCCGCTCCGTACGGCGTCCCGCAGCGCCCGGATGAGGACGGCGCGGCGGCTGCCGGGGCCGGTCAGGTCCAGATGCAGATCGGCGCCCAGGCTCTCCGCGAGATGGACCTGATCGATCTGGTTGGCCTGATTGACCCATGATTCTGGCATGGAAATGCACCCTACAGCCGGTCGCCTGTGCTCATAGATTCAAGGCATGACGAACGAAACGCACAGCAACGACGCAGCGGTCCGCAGCCCCCGGGTGAACTTCGCCAAGGCCGCCCCCAAGGCTTTCAAGGCCCTCATAGGGTTCGACGCCGCCGCCCGCGAGGGACTCGACCCCGCCCTGGTCGAACTGGTCCAGATCCGCTCCTCCCAGCTCAACAAGTGCGCGTACTGCCTGCACATGCACACCACCGATGCCCGCAAGGCGGGCGAGAGCGAGGAGCGGCTGCACATGGTCGCCGTCTGGGAGGAGGCGGCGCACTTCTTCAGCGCGAAGGAGCGGGCGGCGCTGGCGCTCACCGAGGCCGTGACGCTGGTGTCGCACGGCGGCGTCCCGGACGCGGTGTACCAGCGGGCCGCCCGGCACTTCGACGAGCCGGAGCTGGCCCGGCTGCTGGCCCTGATCTTCATGATCAACACCTGGAACCGGATCGCGATCAGCACGGGGAAGGTGCCGGGGACGGACGAGCGGTGAGGGAACCGGGAACCGGGGACGGGGGCGAGGGGCGACCGGTTGCGGATCCGGGGCGTCCCCTGCGCGCCCCCGGCCCGCTCCGGCCCCCGACTTGCTCGTCTCCGCCCCTCCACCTCGCTCATCTCCGGCCCGCCCGTCACCCCTCCGCGCGCAGCCCGTCCCGTATGCGCTCCGCCAGTCCCGCGACCGCCGTCATCGCTTGACGCTGCAACCCCGGCCCGAAGGTGACCCGGGACGCACCCAGGGCGCCCAGCTCACGCGGTGAGGGGCCGCCCGACGTCACCACGGCGTTGACCGGGAGGCCGATACCGGCGGCCAGTTCGGCCAGCAGCGGAGGCGGGGCGAGGATCGGATAGACGCAGTCGGCGCCCGCCTCGGCGTACAGCCGACCGCGACGCACCGCCTCCTCCACGCTCTCCACGCCCTCGACGCCCTTCACGCCCTCGACACCCCGCAGGAACGTATCGATCCGGGCGTTGATCACCAGCGCGTCGCCCGCCTCGGCCCGTACCCGCGCCAGCCAGTCCGCCTGCTCCTGCGCATCCCGGAGGGCGCCGGACGCATGGTCGGAGTCCTCCAGGTTGCAGCCCACCGCCCCGGCGTCCGCGAGCCGCCCCACCAACTCCTTTGCGGACAGCCCGTATCCGGCCTCCACATCCGCCGTGACGGGCACATCCACGGCCCGCACGATCCGCGCGACGGCCGCGAACATCTCATCGGGCGGCGTCTGCCCGTCCTCGTAACCGAGCGACGCGGCCACGCCCGCGCTGGGGGTGGCCAGCGCCGGAAACCCCGCGTCCGCGAACACCTTCGCACTGGCCGCGTCCCAGGGGCCCGGCAGGACCAGCGGCAGTTCCGGGCCGTGGTGCAGGGCGCGCAGCGCCTCGGCCGGGGTCACAGCAACTGCCCCGGAGGCTGGCGGACGGTGACATTGACCCGGTTCCAATTGTTGATCGCGACGATCACCGCTATGAGGTGGGCCAGTTCGCGTTCGTCGAAGTGGGCGGCGGCGCGTTCGTAGACCGCGTCGGGGACGGACCCTTCGGTGAGGAGGGTGACGGCTTCGGTGAGGGCGAGGGCCGCCTGCTCACGCTCTGAGTAGAGGGCGCCCGCCTCCTCCCAGGCCGGCAGCAGATCGATCCGCTGCTGCGCCACGCCCGCCTCGTGCAGATTGTTGACGTGCATATCGATGCAGAACGCGCACCGGTTGAGCTGCGAGGCGCGCAGCACGACCAGCTCGCTCAGGACCGGGTCGCCCAGGCCCTTCTTGGCGGCCAACGTCAGCCGGAGCTGGGCCTCATAGAACGTGCGCTGCTGGCCCCAGAACTTCATACGATGGGTCATCGGTCAGTCCTGCCCCGGAGCCATGCGGGTGCTCACACCGAAGCGGTTCCAGGCGTTGATGGTGGTGATCAGGGCGATCAACTGGGCCAGTTCGGCTTCTTCGAAGTGGGCGGCGGCGCGCTCGTACACGTCGTCGGGAACAAAGCCATCCGTCAGGACGGTGATCGCCTCGGTGAGGGCGAGGGCGGCCTGCTCCTTCTCCGTGTAGAAGCCGGTCGCTTCCTCCCAGGCGTTGAGGAGATAGACCCGCTCCTCCGTCTCACCCGCCTTCCGCGCGTCCTTGATATGCATATCGATACAGAACGCGCAGTGGTTGACCTGCGACGCACGGATCTTGACCAGCTCGACCAGCGTCGGGTCGAGCCCTCGCTTCGCCGCCACCTCCAGTGCGATCATGGCCTTGAAAACCTCGGGCGCGAGCTTCGCCCAGTGCATCCGCGGACCATGTGCCGCACCTGCTGCCGTACCTGTTGCCGTGCCTGCGGCCGCATTCGCTGCCGCATTCGCTGCCGTATTTGGTGTCTCCGTCGTCATGGCTACGACGCTACGGCGCCAGTGGCACAGCTGTATGGTCCACTTCCATGGACAATTCCTGGGCCACTTTCGGGCGTGATCTGCACCTGGACCTCACCGGCCCGGGCGGTCTGCGGGCCGCCCTGATGCACGCGCTGCGCGAGGCCGTACGGACCGGGCGGCTGGCTCCCGGCACCCGTCTGCCGTCCTCCCGCTCGCTCGCCGCCGACCTCGGCATCGCCCGTAACACCGTCGCCGACGCATACGCCGAGCTGGTCGCGGAGGGCTGGCTGAGCGCCCGCCAGGGCTCCGGCACCCACGTCGCGGAGCGGACGTTGCCGCGAGCCACTCCGTCGGCCCGGCGCGCCCCCGACCGGGCCCGCCGCCCCGACCGGCCGCGCTTCGACCTCACCCCCGGCACCCCCGACGTCTCCTCCTTCCCGCGCACCGCCTGGCTGGCTGCCGCCCGCCGCGCGCTGACCGCCGCCCCCAACGAGGCGTTCGGCTACGGCACTCCCGCGGGCCGCCCCGAACTGCGCACCGTCCTCGCCGACTACCTCGCCCGCGCCCGTGGCGTACGCGCCGACCCGGACCGCATCGTCGTCTGCGCTGGGTTCATGCAGGGACTGGGGCTGCTCAGCCGGGCGCTGCGCGGGGAAGACGGCGGCCCGACGGGATGGCAGGGAGCGGGCCGGGGACGCACCGCGCACGGTTCCCGGAACCCCCGCCGCCCCGGTGAGGTCTGGCGCCAGGGCGACGGCCAGCTGGCCGTCGAGTCGTACGGCCTCGACTTCCACCGCAACGTCATCACCCGCGCCGGCCTCCGCACCGTCCCCCTCCCGGTCGACGAACACGGCGCCGACACGGGGGAGTTGACCGCCCTCGACGACGTACGCGCGGCCCTGCTCACCCCCGCCCACCAGTTCCCGACCGGCGTCCCGCTGCACCCCGACCGGCGCGCCGCCGCCGTCAACTGGGCGCGCGCCACCGGGGGTTTCATCCTGGAGGACGACTACGACGGCGAGCTCCGCTACGACCGTCAGCCGGTCGGCGCCCTCCAGGGCCTGGACCCCGACCACGTCGTCTACATGGGCACCGCCAGCAAGAGCCTCGCTCCCGCGCTACGCCTGGCCTGGATGGTCCTCCCGGACCGCCTCGTCGACCGTGTCCTCGCCGTCAAACGCACCGGCGAATGGCAGTCCGGCTCGCTGGACCAGCTCACCCTCGCCGAGTTCCTGTCCTCCGGCGCGTACGACCGCCATCTGCGCGGTATGCGCCTGCGCTACCGGCGCCGCCGCGACCAACTGGTGGCGGCCCTGTCCGAACACGCCCCGCACGTCCGCATCTCCGGCATCGCGGCCGGCCTGCACGCCATCCTCGAACTCCCGCCCGGCACCGAACAGTCCATCGTCCAGGCCGCCCGCTGGCAGGGCCTGGCCGTCCAGGGCCTGACCATGTTCACGGACCCGGCGGGGACGGCGGTACCGCGCGATGCGCTGGTGGTGGCGTACGGGACGCCACCGGAGCACTCGTTCGCGAGCGTGCTGGATGCGTTGCTGCGGGCGTTGCCGCCGGCTGAGCCCGACCCGCGCTGACCGGCTTCAGAGAACGAACGTCCCCTTGTTGGGCAGCGTGACCACAAGGCCCCGCTCCCTCAGCTCCGCCACGGCGCGGCGAGCGGTTCCGGGGGCAACCCCGTACTGACTGCCCATGTCCCGCTCATTCGGCAGGCGTGCACCCTTCGGCAGCTGACCCGACTTGATCTCCGCTTCCACGGCGTCAGCAACTCGCATGTAGACGTAGCCGATTTCCATAGCCCGAACATACGGCCGTGCACTACCCCCAGCATCCGCAGGTGGCGACATGGGGCTACCTACAGCGGTATGTAGTGGCCTATGGTGGCTGTGTCATGGAAAGGCCCCGGGAACCGCGCTATCGGTTCCCGGGGCCAACGCCGATCGCTGTAAGGAGCGACCGACATGCGAATGCTATTCGAGTTAGTGGCAAGGCTGCTCTTCCCCGCGCACGGGAAGCACCGTGCCGACACCCCGCCGACAGCACCTCTGCCGACTTGGCCCGAGGCTGCCCCCGTCCGCAGGCTCGTACGGACGACACAGCCGGTGATCCAGATCTTCGACGGGGACGCGACGGCAACGGTCCGTCCGTACGTCCTCACTGCGGAAGGAGCGGGCTGGTGACCGGCCTTCGTCGCCTTCCGTGGGACGGCCCGGAGGGCAAACCCGCGTTCCTCTCGGCGGACGACAGTCATTCCCTGCTGTCCCGGCTGGCAGATGAGGTGGAGCAGGGGCAGCTCGACGCGGCACAGACAGTCGTCCGGCTCGCACGCGAACTGCTAGGCGGCACGAGGGCCGCCGCGCCCGACGAGGTGCGTTTCGCGGCGATCAGACTGATCGAGTGCCTCACAGACACACTGAGGGTCGCTGAAGCCCGGGGCGCGAGCATCCCGGCGCAACCGGACGACACTGGCTGACGACCCTGACTGACGGCGCGTAACCGGGCTTGTGCAGGGCCGGAGGCGCCGCCCGTGCCGCGTAACCGTCGGGCCGCGCCCGCGCGGTCGGCCGGATTGCCCCGGGGGCGTCCCGCGCGTTTCATGGAAGGAGAGCCCTCGGCGGACGTCCGGCCAGGAGGGAGCGGCGATCGTGGATCTCGTACTGCGCCCAGGACGGGCGGACGATGCGGCGGACTGCGGCAGGATCTGCTTCGAGGCCTTCGCCGGAATCGCCCGCGAGCACGGATTCCCCTCCTCCGTCCCTGGCCCGGACGCGGCCACGGGAATGGTCGAGATGATGCTGAACCACCCCGGCATCTACAGCGTCGTCGCCGAGCGCGACGGCGAGATCATGGGCAGCAACTTCCTCGACGAACGGTCGCCCGTCGTCGGCGTCGGGCCGGTCACCGTGGCCCCCGGCGCCCAGAACGGCGGCATCGGACGTCGCCTGATGCTGGACGTCATGCAGCGGGCGGACGAACGGCACGCACCCGGCATCCGGCTGCTGCAAAGCGGCTACCACTCCCGGTCGTTCGCGCTCTACGCCGGCCTCGGGTTCGAGTTCCGCGAAACCATGGCCTGCCTTCAGGGACCGCCGATCGGCGAGACGGTGTCCGGGTACGAGGTGCGACCGGCGACGGATGCGGACCTGGCGGCCTGCAACGAGGTGTGCCGGAGGGTGCACGGGATCGACCGCGGCGGGGAGCTCGCCGACGCCCTCAAGACGGGCACGGCACGCGTAACGGTGCACGACGACCGGATCACCGGCTACGCCACGGACCTGTCCTTCTTCGCACACGCGGTCGGCGACACCACCGAGGACATCAGGGCGCTGATCGCCTCGGCTCCGGCCTTCGGCGGCCCCGGCATCCTCGTCCCCGCACGCGACAGCGCCCTGCTCCAATGGGCTCTGCGGAACGGCCTCAAGGTGTCGGAGCTGATGAGCCTGATGACCATCGGGCTCTACAACGAGCCTGCCGGGGCGTACCTTCCGTCGGTCTTCTACTGAAGCCCTTCAACTGACGTCCCGTCACAGCTCCCGCACGAACGACACCCGGTCCAACCCCGGCCCGTCGTAATCGCGTTGCACCGGCACGCCGCCCTCCACCTGGTCGCCCGGCTCCATCCGGAAGCCCATACGGGTGTGGTACGCAATGGAGTTGAGGTTTGTGGGGCTGGTGATGCAGCGGACCTGGGTGCGGCCGAGGGCGCGGACGGTGTGGAAGAAGCGGTGGTAGAGAGTGCGTCCCAGGCCACCGCGCTGGCCTTCGGGGCACACGCCGACGAAGTGGATATACGCGGCCTTCGGGTCCGTCTGGGACAGGAACCCGATGAGGAAGGCGTGGAGGGTTCCGTCGGCGCGCTCGACGAGATAGCTCGTCTCGGCGAAGTGCTGGAGGAACAACCGGGGTACGAGGAGCTGGCGTTGGAGTGCCCCGGCCGCGCCGCCCTGGCCGCCCCACCAGTCGGCCAGGGCCGCTTGGAGTCGCGGGTGGTCGGATCCGGCCGGATGGCGCAGCGTCATACCAGAGGGCAGTGCGGCGAACTCCGGGCTGCCTTCACTGCCTTGAGTGCCTGCGGTCATAAGCGACCCTTCGAACGATGCAACGTCTCCTGTTCCGTCACCCTAAGGGGCCGTACACCGCGACGCCTAAGGGGTTTTCCACGGCCTTATCGCAGGGCCGGTCCCCTTATTCAACCTTTCAAGGAGAGAAGAGAGGTCAGCCACTCAGGCGCGTCTTCGAGCTGAGGTCGATCTGCGGCGGGATGGCTGCCGATGCCTAGGCTGTTTGAACGGTCGTTCAGATTGCCAGGCTCTGCCCAAGATACCCATTTCCTGGTGAATTCGTTCACGGCCCATGCCAGGGCGAGACCCGGGCGGAGCACCGGGGCGCCTTCCCATGACCCACTCAGGGCTGCGGAGCGGAAAATTGCGTCATTCGTTGATGGAAGGGAATCTTTGGTCAGTCCGGTAGCGACAATGAACGCGGAATGAGGGCTATTTGCGAGCAGCGGAGTGCAGCTGCGGGCAATGTCCTCCAGGAGCTCGTCAGGGATATTCCTAGCTTCACGCTCCAGCCGGTCGAGTCGTTCGCGAAAATCGGATCCAGTGGTTGCTGTGACACCTGGGTGGACGTCCATGTCCCGACGCATTTCTGCGGAGATGGTAGACAGCGACAGGGCGTTGACAAAGGCAAGCCCGCGCAGTGAATGCCATCTGCACAAGAGGTCGAGCGCCGAAGTCGTCGACCTCCGGGTTGCGACTCTGACGGGCCAGTCAGATGCCAGGATCGCCGGATGCATGTCGCGCAGACCGGCAGGAACGGGTTTCGGATAGATGAGTCGTTCGCTCTTGTCGTAGTTGAATGACTCGTAACCAGGACGTACGTTTTCCGTCACGGTGTCGGACTACTCCAATTCGGATTGTCGCCAGTCGTGTATTGGAGGATGTCGTATTCCCTCATGTGGTAGCCGTGAATCATTTGGGGCCCTCGGATGATAACTACGGGGTTGCCATCGCTGTTCCTAAGTCCTCGGTCAACGATGAGGACGGCCGGAGCGGCTGTTGCTTCATTTCACCGTCCACCGCAGGCACGACAGTCGGGTCACGCCGTACATCCGGCTCGACCAGCGCCATCAGCGCCGACCGCAGCCACCGGGGGGAGGGATGACTTCAGTCTCCTGAAGCGCGAAATGTGAGCCCAGTAATGTCATATTCTGCAAAATCTCTCGCGCACACCGCAATTCTGTTGCCGGTCATGTCGACACCGCAAAAGTACCTCGGCCCGGGGGCCCGAAGATACAGCAGGTCGATATCGCGAAGAGCATCCTCTGAGCGGCACAGGATGGATTTCTCGGACCCGTTGTACATGATCAACGCATGCGAATGTGAGCCCATTGGAGTCTCTAGGCACTCCTGAATGAACTCGGCGTCGGGGGATTGCGGAATTTTCAACTTGACATGGTGGATCATCCCCCATCGGATCTTGCTCGAACCCCAAGGGAGTGAATTCAGATGCTCATTCAAGATGTCTGAGTATTGCACGCTCAAGATTTCGCCATCGTGCTCCCTTAACCACTCTTTGATGTGCTGGTGATCTACGTAAGCGATAAATCCCACCTTAATTTACGCCTGCGGGAAATGTTGAACTGCATCCCTGCAATCCGACGGGTCCTCTCCGTTAATCACGCCCCATGCTTCCAAGAGTCGCTTCTCTTGGCTCCTTACTTCGCCCACCAGTTCATGAAATCTGAAGCCAGCGGCAGAGATCTTGTCCAAGATTCCTTGGAGCAGGTCGCTCGGCATGCCTTACTGCTCCCTTTTCGCTCGTCTGCGGGTGGTGGACCTCGATATCTCTGAGCAGGGTGGCAAAGCAGGGCAGGCGCAGCCACTCACCAACACATAGGCGATGGCCGCGAGCACGGCCTCATTAGACGTGTTCTGCTCAACGCTTACCCCACCACGTGTGGCACGGTCTAAGTCTCCACTGAGAGGCTCACCTGCTGACGCCAGACTTCGGCGTACTCCAATGTCATGGGCTCGACGTTTCGCGCGCCTGCCAAGTACATAGCCCACCACAGCTCTTCCATGGGAACGCGCGGCTCCCCCTTGGTGTCGACCCAGATTCCGATATTTCCCTGATCGCTGACGGTGGCGTCCCACCAAGACCAGGAACGCAGTTCTGGGTCGAAGGTGTAGATCCACTCCACAGCCTCCCATGGGCGATTGTCCCGCGCTGCGAGATACCGGTTTTTCCCTTCACTGCCGACGGGATCGTCATCGACGCCTTCCGGATGCCCATTGGTGAGAGCCAAAAACCAGGATGGGAGGGAATCAGGTACGACGTTTTCCTCGTCGAAATCTGCTTGACGGGAGATTTCGACGGCTTCGGAAAGGAGGCTCCGCAAGCGTGCTGTGTATTCTGCAGAGTTGGATGCAGGGGTCACGATCAGAAGTCCCAGCAGGTTGATTGGTTCCTGCGTCGTGCGTGCTCCCAAACGTGATAGTTCATTCGTCAGGTCGTAGCGGCTCATGAGTTCCCCTTCACGTTAACTGGCATCGATCACTCTACCGGAACCCGGTATGGCTGCGTTCATGAGAGCGTCGAAGTAGTTCTTTCCGTGTTTGGTGTTATCCGGAAGGCCGAACAGTCCTGGGCCGTCAGACTTATCAGGGGCAACCTTGAGCGCTCGGTTCCAGTCTCGGGCGCTACCTTCCCACCAGCTGGGTTTACGTTGAGGCAGGGAATCACGGTCGATTTCGTCGACGAAGGACTTGGGGACATCGAATGCGATGATCTGGTTTCCCTTGAATGCTTCGGTATGGGAGATGTCGCCCGTCATGTTGAGGTAGAGGGCGCCACTCCCGGAAAGTGAGACGTCTCCGTTTTCGTCGACTGTGAGACGCATGGTTTCCGGAATTGAAGTATCCTGCTTCCGATATACCGTAACTGTGCATTCGGGGGCGAGGCCGAGCGGGTCGCTCCAGATTTTCGGATTGTGGACGTAGGTCGCTGGATTGGGAGCAGGGGCGAGGCCGAGCGGATCGGGGGTGGCGTATCGGGCGGTTTCCGGATCGTAGTAGCGATGGAAATTGTAGTGAAGCCCGGTTTCAGGGTCGAAGTATTGACCGGGGAAGCGAAGGGGGGTGTAGGCGGCGGCGCCTGCATTCCAGGTAGTGGTGCCCCACAGGGTGGTGCGGGTGCGGGCGGCGATGGCGCCTTGTTCGTCGAGGAGTTCGGTAGGGGTGCCGACGAGGTCGGTGACGATGGCGAAGAAGCGCTGATCGATCTCGTGTTGCGGGGCGTGGGCTGTGGTGCGGCGTTCGCGCTGGGTCAGGGGCGTAAGGCCCTGGTGGTCCCAGGTGATCGTCGCTTGCGAAGAGTCGCCGTGGACGAACGTGGTCTGTTCACAAAGGGTGGTGCCGTCCCAGGTGAAGACCACCTGTTCAGCGATGCTTTGGCCGTCCGGGGTGAGGCGTTGCTTAGCAGTGCGGCGGCCGCGGGAGTCGTAGGTGTAGCGCCACGTCGTGCCGTCGGGGGTGATGCAGGCGATCAGGCGGTCTTCGGCGTCCCAGGTGTAGTGCCAGGTGTCTGGCTTACGGGACAGGCGGGTTTTCTGGCGCAGGGTGGTGCGGCCAGCTGCGTCGTATTCGTAGCGGATGCCGCCGGCGCGGTCGATGCGGGTGCCGGTGTAGGTGCGCTCGCCTCGGGCTTCGGGGGTGGGGTGGCGGTCGGGCCAGGTGGCGTGGGTCTGGTTTCCAGCCGCGTCGTAGGCGTAGGTCTCGGTCCAGTTGTGGGCAGAGACGGTGGTGACCCGGCCGGCGGTGTCGAGCTCGAAGCGGCGAACCCCGTTGAGGTGATCATCTATGCCCGTGAGGTAGCCGTCGGCGCGGTAGGTGTATGCGCGGTGCTGGATGGTTTCTGCGGCCGAGCTGACGTGCTGCTCAGTGACGCGGCCGAGTGCGTCGAAGGCGTGGGCGAAGGTGATGCCGCCGAGGCTGCGGGAGAGTTCCTGGCCAGCCGCGTCGTGTGTGAAGGATAGGGTGCGGCCAGAGGCGTCAAGACTGGTACTCCGCCCGGCCGCGTCGTAAGTCCATTGGCTCACCGCGCCCCCGGGGGTGGTGCGGGATATGCGGCGGCCGAGTGCGTCGTAGGAGAATGTGGTGGTGCGGCCGTTCACCGTCTCAGCAACGGCCCTGCCCAACTCATCGCGACTGTAGGTGAGTTGGCTGTCCGGACCGGCTATTTGAGCCAGATGCCCGGCGGCGTCGTAGATGAAATTGGTGACTTCGCCGTCAACGTCCTTGGTGGCTCTGCGGCCCAGCGCGTCGTGGGTGAATCGGATCGTGTGGCCAAGTGCTGTGGTGCGTGAGGTCAGTCGGCCCGCCGCGTCGTGCGTGTACGTCTGGGTGCGGTTGTCGAAGTCCGTCTCGGAGATCAGACGGCCGGCCGCATCGTACTCATACCGCCAGGTCAGTCCCTGGGGATTCGTCACCTTCATGAGCTTGAGTTCGGTGTCGTGGACGAACTCGTGGCGCGCGCCGTCTGGGTCGGTGCGCGCCTTCAGCTGGTCGAAGTGGCCGTACTCGAACGTCGTGACCTGGCCCAAGGGGTCGGTGTGGGAGATGCAGTTGCCCTCGCCGTCGAAGGCCCAGGATTCCTCGGTGGCATCCGGGTTCACCCGGGACTTGAGGAGCCCTTCGGGGGTCCACTGGTAGTGGGTGGCGTTGCCGAGAGGGTCGGTGACGGTGGTGGCACGGCCGAAGAGGTCCCGGCGGAAATGCGTGACGGCGCCAAGAGGGTCGGTGACCGTGAGGGGCAGTCCCGCCGTATCGCACTCGATGCGGGTGGTGTGGCCCAGTGGGTCGGTGACCGAGGTGAGGTGGCCGTATTCGTCGTGGGTGAAGCGAGTGGTTTGGCCGGTGGGGTCGGTGACGGCGATCCGGTTGCCCTTGGCGTCGTACTCCTGGCGGACGGTCCGGCCGTCCGGGCCGGAGACCTGCGCTGGGAGGCCCAGGTCGGTATAGCTGGCAGTGCTGGCGGAGCCGTCCGGGCGGACGGCGGAGATCAGGTGCCCGTCCCCGTCGTAAGTGAGGTGTGTGGTGTTGCCGCGGGGATCGGTGATCCGCAGGGGACGGTCGTGCGCATCGTAGATGGTGCGGGTGGTGTTGCCGAGGGGGTCGGCGACCGCGATGACCTGGAGAAGGCCGTTGATGAGGTACCGGGTTGAGAAACCTTCCCCGTTGGTGTGGGTGTTGGTGCGGTGCCCGGTTTCGGGATCGACTTCGCCATAGGTGAACCGGTTCGCCAGGTGCCCCTCGGCGCCAGACTGGGCCGTACAGCGGTGACGGTCGTCGTAGGCGTACTCGTAGCGGGAATGGTTGGAGTCAACCCAGGCAGTCATCCGGTGGTCGGTGTCGTACTCGAACCGGGTCACCGCGCCCTCGGAGTTGGTGACGCTGGTGAGATTGCCGTCATCGTCGTGCCCGTAGGAGCGGATCAGCTGGTCCGAACCGTCGTCGGCTGCGCCGGCCAGGTGCAGGGCGGTGAGGCGGCCGTGCTCGTCGCAGGTCAGTTTCAGTTCGTAGCCGGCGCTGTGGCGGATCGCGTACGGGGTGCCGGTCTCGTCCGCGTAGTCGAAGGTGATCCGGTGCCCGTTACGGTCCGTGAACTCATCGGGCAGGGCCAGGCCTGGGGCGTGCAGGGCGTTGCTGAAGTAGCGGGTTTGACCCGTCTCTGGGTCGTGGACGGCCCAGTCGTCCTGGTCGGTGCGCGTCAGGGGCCAGCGCGGGCCATTCTTTGGTAGGACCATCTGGCCGGTCTGCGGGATCGGGTAGCGCAGCAGCATCCCGGTCTCGGTGACGAAGACGATTTCTTCGGCGTCGATTTCTAGGCGCTGGTCGACGGTGGAGGACCAGGACGGGCCGATGTGTCGCCCGATACGGGTCGACGACTCGTATCTACGAGTGAAGACCAGCGGCAGGGCGCCAGGCAGTGCGATGTCGTTCTGGACCAAGAACACCTTGCCGGTGGCCAGATCGACCGGGTCAGTGCCGTTCGTGCACTTTTTCTCGTCCTTGCGGGTCTTGTCGTGAGGATCGTCGGCGTCCGCTTGCTTGGCCGCCTCACTCTTCGAAGGTCCCTTGGAATGGGGACCCTTCGAGTTCGGCGACTTGCCGCCGTCGCTGCCGCCCGGGACTGATCCGCCTCCGCCCGGCCTCTTGGGATCGCCCTTGCCGTCCTTCCCAAGACCCTTGAAGTGGTCGGCGAGGCCCTTGTCGTTCTCGTGATGGTTCTTGGCCATCTGCTTGACGCCGCGGGTCATGTTGTCGTCGAGGTGTTTGGCGGTCTTCTTGACGGCGTTCTCGATGCCGTCGATGACCTTGTCGAGCATCGTGTTGGCGGCGTCGGCGATGAAGTCCTTGCCGCGGGTGCGGCCGTGGTGGCTCTTGGCTCGGCCGATCTTGCCGCCGGCCTTGTTGCGGAAGGTGCCGCCGGCGCTCTCCAGGCTGGTGACGACCTTGTCGTGCTCGTCCTTGTCGAAACTGAATCCGCTACCGCCGCCGGAGCTGCTGCTGCCTCCGCCGCCTCGGCGGCCGCCGGCGCTGAGGAGTTCCATGGGGTTGTCGGCGGCGGATTTGGCGGCGTCCTTGGCGTCCGTGACGCCTTGGTTGAAGCCGTCTTTGCCGGCTTTGGCGGTCTGGCCGAGGTCGACGCCGTCTTTGACGCCGAGGGCGTTGGCGCCGAGTTGGACGACGAGGTCGCCGACCATCGAGGCGAGGGCTTCCTCGACGGGGGTGAGGGCGATGCTGATGACCTGTTCGGCGACCTGCTGGCAGACCTCCTTGAAGAGGCGTTTGACGATCATGCGGGTTGCCTGCGTCGCGGCCAGCGCGCCGACCTCGGAGAGCCCGAGGGTGAAGGGGGCTGCGGCCTGGGCGGCGATGACCTCCGCGGCGAGGATGCCCAGCTGGACCACTGCGGCGATCTTGGCGCCTTCGATGAGGATCGCGACGCCGTCCATCGCGGTCGCCGCCATACGGCCGCAGTCGGCGAGGCCCTTGAGGTGCGTGCCGTTGATCTTCGCCCAGTGGGCGTTGAGTGCCTCAATGGCCAGTGAGCCGCCGGCCGTACCGACCAGGCCCTGGATCGCGGTGTGGGCCTCGTTCGCGCCCTCGTCGATGTCGTCGGCGAACTCCCGCATGGCATTGGCCATTTCGCGGTAGTCGTCCTCGTCCACGTTCGGCCACGAGACACCGATCAGGTCGAGCAGCTCATCCGCCCAGCCCGGCAGCACAACACCCATGCGAAACATTCCCCCCGGAAAACCCTTGCCAGATGATCAGACTATTTCAGCTGGGCGAACGGTTCCCCAAGGGCCCTATGAGTCACCTGTGATGACGCCAAATCCGGCAATTCGCCACGGACGGGCCAGCTCATAGGCCGAGTGATTCCTGGGGCGTAGTCCTCTCCTCAGGACCCCCTACGGCCTCCCCTCACGGTTCCTCCACCGCGTCCAACCCCCGCCCCTCCGTTGGATGCCCCTCCCCACCCCCCTCCCCCGGCACCTCCCCAAAGCGGGCCAGGACCAGTGCGCCCGCCACCGCCAGCGCGAAGCCCGCGGCAGCCAGCGGCGCCAGGCCCGGGCGGGTGCGGTCGCCGAGCCAGGCGACGCCGACCAGTGCCGGGCCGATGGACTCGCCGATCACCATGCCCGCCGTGGCGGCGGTGACCGAGCCGCGCTGGAAGGCCGAGGTCAGCAGGAGAAAGGCGGCACCGCCGCCCAGGAGCAGGGCGTAGACGGCGGGGTTGGTGAGGAGAGCTGAGAGGGAGGAGATGGAAGAGACGGAGGAGACGGAGAAAACGTCGATGAGGCGGACGGAGACCTCCACAACGCCGAAGCCGAGGCCCGCGCCGAGGCCGAGGGTCGCGGCGCGGGCGCGGCCCGGGAGTCGGCCGGCCAGCGCTCCACACGCGAGGACGGCGAGCGCGGCGGCCAGTATGCCGATGCGCAGGGCGGACGAGCCCGTACGGTGTCCCTCCGCGCCGGAGGCGAGCCCGATCATTGCGAGGCCGCCGCAGACCACCGCCACCGCGAGCCACTCGGCGCGGCTGAGCCGGACGTGCAGCACCCGCGCCGCGACCACCGCCGTCACCGCGAGGCTGGCCGCCAGCGCCGCCCCGACCGCGTAGAGGGGGAGGGAGCGGAGGGCTACGAGTTCAAGGAGGAAGCCCAGGGCGTCCAGGGTCAGGCCGAGCAGATAGCGCCATTGCTTCAGGACCTGCAGGAGGAGGCGCGGGTCGAGGCCGGAACCCTTGCCCGGGGTGGTGGCGCGGGCCGCGACGGCCTGTAGGACGGAGGCGGTGCCGAAGCACACCGCCGAGCCGAGTGCGCAGATCATGCCAAGGATCACGAAACGACTGTAGGGGGCGGAGTCGGAAAACCGGCGGGCCTGTGGGCGGGCGGCGCCGAGCGGTCATCTAGGCTGATCCGCACTCCAGCAGATGTTTATTTGTTCATTGCCATGTCCACGGGGGAAGGCAAGAGATGGCTGAGAAAGCACGTCGCCGGCTGCGGTCGAGCACGGTGATCCTGGGCGGGATGGGCGCGCTGGCCGCCGCTCTCACGTCCTGCGGTTCCGAGCCGGACAAGCGCTGCGTGGACCGCAACAGTTACGACACCCTCAAGGGCTATCGCGTCGTCGACAGCAAGAACTGCTCGGCGGGCGGCAGCAGTTCCAGCAGTTCCGGCGGTACGTCCAGCGGGGGCAGCAGCACCGGCGGGTACGGCAAACAGCGGAAGTCCGTCGACGGGCAGTGGTACTACGGCCCGGACAGCACCAGCGGCAAGTACGCCGACAGCGGCACGTTCAGCAAGAGCACGGCCGTCAACCGCGGCGGCTTCGGCTGCTCGGGCTCCGGCGGAGGGTGAGGGCCGGTTCCGATGAAGCGGCACACCATCACGCCCCGGCCGGGCTGGCAGCAGACCGTCGAGGAGCAGGGGCTGATCTACCCGCTCACCCGCTATCCCGACGACTCCCTGCGCCCGTACTGGGACGAGAGCGCGTACTACGAGTTCTCGCTGCCCGAGGTCGAGGCGCTGGAGGACGTCGTCGAGGAGCTGCACGGGATGTGCCTGGCCGCGGCCGCCCACATCGTGGAGCGGGACCGCTTCGCCGACCTCGGGATCGACGACCCGCGGCTGGCCGGGCTGGTCGCCGAGTCCTGGCGTCGACGCGACGAACTCCCCTCCCTGTACGGGCGGTTCGACCTGCATTACGACGGCACCGGGCCGGCCAAGATGCTGGAGTACAACGCGGATACGCCGACCTCGCTGGTGGAGGCCGCGAGTCCGCAGTGGTTCTGGATGGAGGAGCGCTTTCCCGGCGCCGACCAGTGGAACTCGCTGCACGAGCGGCTGGTGGCGGCCTGGAAGCGGCAGGCGCCGCTGCTGCCGCCGGGCGCACCGCTGCACTTCGCGCACTCGGCGGGCGATGAGCTCGGCGAGGACCTGATGACCGTCGCCTACCTGGAGGAGACGGCGCAGCAGGCGGGTCTGGAGACGGTCGCGATCTCCGTGGAGGACATCGGTTGGGACCGGCTCTCGGGCCGCTTCGTCGACCAGCGGCTGCGGTTCATCCGCGGCTGCTTCAAGCTCTACCCGTGGGAGTGGCTGGCCACCGACGAGTTCGGCCCGCACGTCCTGGACACACTCGACAACGGCGGCGGCACCGGCTCCACCCTCTGGATCGAGCCTGCCTGGAAGATGCTGCTCTCCAACAAGGCGCTGCTGGCGGTCCTTTGGGAGCTGTTCCCCGGCCATCCGAATCTGCTGCCGGCCTATCTGGACGGGCCGCGCGAGCTGGCGCGTACGAAGGGTTACGTCGCCAAGCCGCTGTTGGGCCGGGAGGGCGCCGGGGTCACGCTGCACGAACCGGGCGCGGAACCGGTGCTGCGCGGGCCCGAAGACCCCTGCTGCTACCAGGAGTTGGCGCCGCTGCCGGACTTCGACGGCAATCGGGTGGTGCTCGGCGCGTGGGTCGTCGAGGACGAGTCGGCGGGGCTGGGCATCCGCGAGTCGGCGGGGCCGGTCACGGATGAGTATGCGCGGTTTCTGCCGCATGTGATCCTCTGAGCCGGCCAGCGCACCGCGCGTCGGGCAGGGCGCAGCGAGCGGCCAGGGCTGCGGTCCGCCGGCCGCCCGCTGCATGTCCCGAGAGGGTTGCGCCCCGCTGCCGGGGCTACGCCTCCAGTACCTGCCGCAGTTGCTCCAGCCCCCAGTCCAGATCCTCCTTGCTGATCATCAGCGGCGGAGCGATCCGGATCGTGCTGCCGTGGGTGTCCTTGACGAGCACGCCGCGCGCCATCAGCTGCTCGGAGACGGTCCGGCCGGTGCCGCGCGACGGATTGATGTCCACGCCCGCCCACAGTCCGCGCCCGCGTACCGCGTCCACCGCGCCGCCGCCCACCAGCAGCCCCAGCTCGCTGTGCAGATGCCTGCCCAACTCCGTTGCCCGCTCCTGGAATTCGCCGGACCGCAGCATCGCGATGACCTCCAGGGCCACCGCGCACGCCAGCGGGTTGCCGCCGAACGTCGAGCCGTGCTCGCCCGGCGCGTACACCCCCAGCACCTCGCGGGAGGACACCACCGCCGACACCGGCACCACACCGCCGCCCAGCGCCTTGCCCAGCACATACATGTCCGGGACCACGCCCTCGTGCTCGCAGGCGAAGGTCCGGCCGGTGCGGCCCAGGCCGGACTGGATCTCGTCGGCGATGAACAGCACATCCCGGCTGCGGGTGAGCTCCTGCACGCCCGCCAGATAGCCCGGCGGCGGCACCAGCACGCCCGCCTCGCCCTGGATCGGCTCCAGGAGCACCGCCACGGTGTCGGCGTCCACAGCGGCCTCCAGCGCCGCCAGATCGCCGTACGGGACGATCTCGAAGCCGGGGGTGAACGGGCCGAAGCCGGCGCGGGCCTCGGCGTCGGTGGAGAAGGAGACGATGGTGGTCGTCCGGCCGTGGAAGTTGTTGTCCGCGACGATGATCTTCGCCCGGCCGTCCGGGACGCCCTTGACCTGGTAGCCCCACTTACGCGCCGTCTTCACGGCCGTCTCGACCGCCTCGGCGCCGGTGTTCATCGGCAGCACCATGTCCATCGCGCACAGCTCGGCCAACTGCGTACAGAAGTCCGCGAACCGGTCGTGGTGGAAGGCGCGCGAGGTGAGCGTGACGCGTTCCAGCTGGGCCTTGGCCGCGTCCAGCAACCGGCGGTTGCCGTGACCGAAGTTCAGCGAGGAGTACCCGGCGAGCATGTCCAGATAGCGCCGGCCCTCCACATCCGTCATCCAGGCACCCTCGGCGGTGGCCACGACGACGGGGAGCGGGTGGTAGTTGTGCGCGCTGTGGGCTTCGGCGGCGGCGATGCAGCGTTCCGTGGTCGTCACCGGTGACTCCGTTCGGTAGGCCGTGCAAATGCGGGCACTGCGGGCCCTTCCCTCGTTGCTTCCATTGTTGCGCCGACCAGGCTTTGGTGCCCTGGCCAGGCTTTTTTCGTCCCGCCCGGGCCCCTCCGGGTGATCGGCGGCCAGGACCGGAGAAGTCCAGGACTTACCGGACCTGCCCGTCTAGACTCTGCGGTGCGCACCGCGACTGGCGTACGGGGAATGAACCCCGAGGGAGCGGGGCGCGGCCACCCGCACCGGGTGCCGCCATCACGAGGTGCCGCCCGCCTGGGCACCCCGGGACCCGACCGGATCACCGTTCGACCGCCCCGGAGGACACCATGTCACTGCCCCTTTCGCATCCCGCGCTGGCCGCCGCCGACCCCGAACTCGCCGCTCTCGTCGGCGCCGAGGAGCAGCTCCAGGCGGACACGCTGCGGTTGATCCCCAGCGAGAACTACGTCTCCACCGCCGTCCTGGAAGCCACCGGCACCGTCCTGCAGAACAAGTACAGCGAGGGATACGCCGGCCGTCGCTACTACGAAGGCCAGCAGAACATCGACCGCGTCGAGACGCTGGCCGCCGAGCGCGCCAAGGCCGTCTTCGGCGTCGAGCACGCCAACGTCCAGCCGTACTCCGGCTCGCCCGCCAACCTCGCCGCGTATCTGGCCTTCGCCGAGCCCGGCGACACGGTGCTGGGCATGTCGCTGCCGATGGGCGGCCACCTCACGCACGGCTGGGGTGTCTCGGCGACCGGCAAGTGGTTCAACGGCGTGCAGTACGGCGTACGGGCGGACACGGCGCTGATCGACTTCGACGAGGTCCGTGATCTCGCCCGCAAGGAACGCCCGAAGATCATCTTCTGTGGCGGTACGGCCGTGCCGCGCACCATCGACTTCGCCGCCTTCGGCGAGATCGCCCGCGAGGTCGACGCGGTACTCGTCGCCGATATCGCGCATATCGCCGGACTGATCGCGGGCGGCGCGCACCCCTCGCCCGTCCCGCACGCCGACGTCGTCTCCACCACCACCCACAAGACCCTGCGCGGTCCGCGCGGCGCCCTGCTGATGTCCCGTGCCACGCACGCCAAGGCCATCGACAAGGCCGTCTTCCCCGGCCTCCAGGGCGGTCCGCACAACCACACCACGGCCGCCATCGCGGTCGCGCTGCACGAGGCGGCCGCGCCGTCCTTCCGGGAGTACGCGCACGCCGTCGTCGCCAACGCCAAGGCGCTCGCCGAGGCACTGCTGGCCCGCGGCTTCGACCTGGTCTCCGGCGGCACGGACAACCACCTGGTGCTGATCGACCTGACGTCCAAGGACGTACCGGGCAAGGTCGCCGCGAAGGCGCTGGACCGGGCCGGCATCGTCGTGAACTACAACACCGTCCCGTTCGACCCGCGGAAGCCCTTCGACCCGTCCGGCATCCGGATCGGCACCCCCTCGCTCACCTCCCGGGGCCTGGGGACGGACCGGATGGCGCAGGTCGCGGAGTGGATCGACCGCGCTGTGACGGCCGCGGGGGCGGGGGACGAGGCGGCCCTGGCGGCCATCCGCGGCGAGGTCGCGGAGCTGATGTCCGGCTACCCGGCGCCGGGGCTGCCGACCGGCGACTGATCGGCGGCTGAGCAGGGGCGACCCGGGACCCGGGTCGCCCCGCCCCGAGCCAGATCCCCCTTCGGCCGACCATGCGCCGGGGAGCGCAGACGGACCTGAGACAATCGGTGCCATGGCTCTCGATCGTCCGCGTGTGCTCTCCGGCATTCAGCCCACCGCCGGCTCCTTCCACCTGGGCAACTACCTCGGCGCCGTCCGCCAGTGGGTGGCGCTGCAGGAGTCCCACGACGCCTTCTACATGGTGGTCGACCTGCATGCGATCACCGTCCCGCAGGACCCCGCCGAACTGCGGCGGAACACCCGTGTCGCGGCTGCCCAGCTGCTGGCCGCCGGCCTCGACCCGGAGCGCTGCACGCTCTTCGTCCAGAGCCATGTGCCCGAGCACGCCCAGCTCGGCTGGGTCATGAACTGCGTCACCGGCTTCGGTGAGGCGTCCCGGATGACCCAGTTCAAGGACAAGTCGGCGAAGCAGGGCAGTGACCGTACGACGGTCGGCCTGTTCACCTACCCCGTGCTGATGGTCGCCGACATCCTGCTCTACCAGGCCGATCAGGTCCCGGTCGGTGAGGACCAGCGCCAGCACCTGGAGCTGACCCGCGATCTCGCGGACCGCTTCAACACCCGCTACGGCGACACCTTCACCATCCCGAACCCGTACATCGTCAAGGAGACGGCGAAGATCTTCGATCTTCAGGACCCGTCGATCAAGATGAGCAAGTCGGCGTCCTCGCCCAAGGGCATCGTCGACCTCCTCGACGAGCCCAAGGTCACCGCGAAGAAGATCAAGAGCGCCGTGACGGACACCGACACGGTGATCCGCTTCGACCGCGAGGAGAAGCCGGGCGTCAGCAATCTCCTCACCATCCTCTCCACGCTCACCGGCACGGACATCCCGAAGCTGGAGAGCGATTACGAGGGCAAGGGTTACGGAGCGCTCAAGACCGACCTCGCAGAGGTGATGGTCGATTTCGTCACACCGTTCCGGGACCGTACGCAGGAATATCTGGACGACCCGGAGACGCTGGACTCAATCCTGGCCACGGGTGCGGAGAAGGCCCGCGCGGTGGCCGCCGAGACCCTCGCCACCACCTATGACCGGCTCGGATTGCTGCCGGCGAAGTAATGACGGGACGTCCCGCGAGGCCGGTTCCGGCCGGCTTCGCGGACGGTCCGGGGCCCCGCGCCCCCGCCCCGGGGGCTCATGGGCCTGCCAATAACAGGACCGAGGACGCTCCCCGGATCGGGCGCGCACCCGGCACACTGATAGCGGTGCGCGAGCATGACGGGAACATCGAGCGCATCATGGCGGGAACATCAGGAGGGAGAACGCAGTGGGGACCGTAACGCTGGGCGTTTCGATCGCGGTCCCGGAGCCTTATGGAAGCTTCCTCCAGAGGAAGCGCGAGGGCTTCGGGGACCCTGCCGCACACGGCATCCCCACGCACATCACCCTCCTCCCGCCGACGGAGGTGCGCGCCGACGCGCTGCCCGGTGTCGAGCAGCACCTCGCCGAGGTCGCGGCCTCCTTCCGCCCGTTCCTGCTCCGCCTGGACGGCACCGGCACCTTCCGCCCGCTCTCCCCGGTCGTCTTCGTGAAGGTCGCCGAGGGCGAGGCGGGCTGCACCGCGCTCCAGGCCCGCGTCCGCGCCGCCTCCGGCCCCTGCGCCCGCGAGCTCCAGTTTCCGTACCACCCGCATGTGACGGTGGCGCACGGCATCGCCGAGGAGGCGATGGACCGCGCACACGCCGAGCTCAAGGACTTCTCCGCGGCGTGGACGATCGGCGGCTTCGCGCTGTACGAGCAGGGCCCGGACGCGGTGTGGCGCCTGGAGCGGGAGTACCCGTTCGGGACGCAGCCGGCGGGAGTCCCCCGGCAGGCCGACCTCTCGCGGCCGCCGGCGCCTGCGTCGTAGCGCGGCGGGAGCCCGTCCAGCGGCGGGTGCCGTACGGCGCGTCCCCAGCCCCAGCCCCAGCCCCTGCGCGAAGGCGAATCGGCATGGCACGGGCTATGTGTCTGCGTTTCCCGGGTACGCGGAAGCTAGTGTTCCGGATCACCGGGGACACCGCCGCACGGCACACGGCGTATGAGGGCGAGAGGGGAACGCCATGGACTGGCTGCGCAGGCTGCCGGTGATCGGACCGGCCGCCGCCTGGCTGATGACCACGCACCTCTGGCGCGCGTACGAGCGCATGGAGCGGGTGCACTGGACCAGGCTCGCCGCCGCGATCACCTTCACCAGCTTCGTCGCGCTCTTCCCCCTGCTCACCGTCGCCGCCGCGATCGGCGCCGCAGTGCTCAGCGACAGCCAACTCCACACCCTGGAAGGCAAGCTCGCCCAGCAGATCCCCGGCATCTCCGGGCAGCTCGATCTCGCCTCCCTGGTCGACAACGCCGCAACGGTCGGGCTGATCGCCGGTGTCCTGCTGCTGTTCACCGGCATCGGCTGGGTCGAGGCGCTGCGCGACTGTCTGCGCGCGGTCTGGGAGAAGGGCGAGGAGGACATCAACTTCTTCCTCAGCAGGCTCCGGGACGGCGGACTGCTGCTCGGCCTCGGCGGCGTCGCACTCCTCTCGGTCGCCTGCTCGGGCTTCGCGAGCTCCGCGGTGGGCAAGGCCGCCGACGCGATCGGCCTGGAGCGGGGCGGCATCGGCAGCATCCTGCTCTCGGGCGCCGGCTTCTGCATCGCCGTCCTCACGGACTTCCTGCTGCTTGCCTACGTCCTGACCAAGCTGCCCGGTGTGCACCCGCCACGGCGCGCCGTCATCGTCGCGAGCTTCATCGGCGCGGTCGGCTTCGAACTGCTGAAGCTGCTGATCAGCGGCTATCTCAGGGGCGTCGCGTCGAAGAGCATGTACGGCGCGTTCGGCACGCCGATCGCGCTGCTGCTGTGGATCAACTTCACGGCGAAGCTGCTGGTGTTCTGCGCGGCGTGGACGGCTACACCGCGTGCGGGGAGCGAAGGGAAGCCGGGGGAGCCGGACGAGCCGGACGAGCCGGGGGAGCCGGGGGAGCCGGGGGAGTCGGACGAGCCGGGGGAGCCGGGGGAGCCGGGGGAGTCGGATGAACTGGGGGAGCTGGACGAGTCGGGGGAGTCGGACGAGCCGGGGGCGGAGGGGCCGCCGGGCCCTCGTACCCAGCCCGCCCCGCCCCCGACCCCGCCCAGCCCGTCCCCCGAAGCCCGCTGACCCCGCGACCCGCTCACTCTTTCCGGTGCCGCCGCCCGCGGACCAGCTCCGGCAGCGGCCAGCGGCGGTGGACGCCGAGCGCCGCGAGGCCCAGCACCACCAGCGCGCCGCCGGTGATCCCCACGGCCGTCCACGCGCCGCCCGAGCCGTCGGCGGCGTCCAGCGCCGCCTGGGCCTGCTCCCGCCCGTTCTTCGCGTTGCCGTTTCCGTCGACGCCCGACCCGTCCTCTTCGCTCGTGGGCCCGACGAGCCGGCCGACCGGCTCCACCTTCCCGGACGCCTTGAAGCCCCAGTCGAAGAGCGTGGCGGCCTCCCGGTACCCCTGGTTGTGCTCCTTCTTCTCCGGGTTCATGACCGTGACGAGGAGCTTGCGGTCACCGCGCTGGGCGACGCCGGTGAAGGTCGACCCGGCATTCGTGGTCGAGCCGTTCTTCACGCCCGCGATACCCGGGTACGGCTTGATGTCGTAGTCGCCGCTGAGCAGCCGGTTGGTGTTCTGGATGCCGAACTTCGCCCGCTTGCCGTCCTTGCCCTTGTCACCGGGGAACTGCGCGCTGGCCGTCGAGCAGTACTCCCGGAATTCGGCGTTCTGCAGCCCCGCGCGGGCGAACAGGCTCAGGTCGTACGCGCTGGAGACCTGCCCCGGTGCGTCATAGCCGTCCGGTGTGACGACATGGGTGTCGTTGGCGTTCAGCTCCTTGGCGCGCTGCTGCATCTGAGCGACGGTGGCGTCCACACCGCCGTTCATCGCCGCGAGGGTGCGCACCGCGTCATTCCCGGAACGGAGGAACACCCCGAGCCACAAGTCGTGGACCGTATAGCTCAGGTTCTCCTTTATCCCGACGAGGCTGCTGCCCTCGCCCATCCCCGCCAGGTCGGCCGGCTTGACCGTGTGCTTCTGGTCCTTGGGGAACTTCGGCAGCACCGTGTCGGCGAACAGCATCTTCAGGGTGCTGGCCGGAGGGAGCTGCCAGTGCGGGTTCTTGGCGGCCAGCACCTTGCCCGACTCGGCGTCGGCAACGATCCACGAACGGGCCGTGACCTGGTCGGCTCCCGGCAGCTTCGGCGCACCGGGCGCCAGGTCGACCTGGACACCGGGCACACCCAGCCGGTCACCGCCGACCTTCGACATCTTGGCGGGCGGCGGGGGCGCCTTGGGCGTCTCGTCCTTGGGATCGGCGGACGCGGTGCCGGCCAGCAGCAGTGGGGACGCCAGCAGCGCGCCGGAGGCCAGCGCGGCGACCGTACGGATCGGATATCCCGTACGCCGGACCGGACTTCCCGTACGCCGGGTCTGATTTCCCGTACGCGCCCGACTGCCCGTACGCGCCGATCTCACGGCGGTGTCGGGATCGGCCGAAGCGCGGAAGCCCGTGGAAGCGGAGGAGTTGGTCGAAGCGGAGGAACCCGCGGATGCGGAGGAAGCCGTGGAAGCAGCGAAGGTCATCGGCACGTCGGTGAACGTACCCGTCCGTGGCCCGGAACCAGACAGCGCCCCACGGAAGAGTGCCCCTGCCGACCGCCGGATGGAGCCGCTGCCCATACTGGAACTTATGCTGCGCTCTTCGGGGGACGCCCCCCGCACCCCCGCGACCCTCTCTCGCCCCGTGTCCTGGTTCCTGCTCGCCTTCGGGGTCTGGAGCTGGTTCATCTGGATCACTTTCGTCAAGAATCTCTGGAAGGACGGGAGCGGTCTCGCCTTCGACGACGCCGGTGACCCGACTGCCTACTTCTGGGTCCATCTGCTGCTCGCGGTGACTTCCTTTCTCTTGGGGACGGCGATCGGGGTGATCGGGTTCCGCGGAGTACGGGCCTTGCGCCGTGAGAAGTCGAACGACACCGACGGGCCCGACAAGCCCACCTCCTCCTCACCCTCATCGGCTTCCTGAAGCACGGGCACGGGGAGTCGCCGTGTTCTTCGCCCTGATCGTGGTCCTGGTCCTGGGGCTGTTCGGCGCTGTGCACGGCTATCTGTGGTGCCGTCTCGTCCGCGACACCACGGCGCCAGGCAGCCGGTCGCGCCGGGTGGGTACGGCCGCTGCCTTCGTGCTGCCGATCACCGGCCTCGCGGCTCTGCTCTCCGGCCGCGTCGGCGCCCCCTTCGCCGTTCAACAGGCGCTGGCCTGGCCCGGATATCTCTGGCTGGCGCTGGTGCTCTACCTCAAACTGGCGCTGCTGGTCGGCGAAGTCGTACGGCTGGTGTGGCTGCGGGTGGCGGCGAGGCGGGACGCCCATCGGGCGAGGCGGGACGGCCAGAAGTTCGGGGCTACGGACGGAACGCCGGAGCAGCCGCCTTCCGTGGCGGTGGCCTCCGCGGCGCCCGCCGTCGAACCGGCCCCGGCCACGGCCCCCACCCTGCTCCCGCCCGGCACCCGCGCCCTGCCGCCGCTCGCCCATCCGCCCCGCCGGCTCTTCGTAGCGCGGGCCGTCGCCGCGGGCGCGTCCCTGGCCGCCGCGGCCACCGTCGGTTACGGCACCGCGACGACGCTGAGCGGCCCGCGCGTGAAGCGCGTCACGGTGCCGCTGGCCAAACTGCCGCGCGCCGCGCACGGCTTCCGTATCGCCGTCGTCAGCGATATCCACCTGGGCCCGGTCCTCGGCCGCGCGCACACCCGGCGCATCGTCGAGACGATCAACCGGACCAACCCCGATCTGGTCGCCATCGTCGGCGACCTGGTCGACGGCAATGTCGCCGACCTCGCCCCGGCCGCCGAACCGCTGCGTGACCTACGTGCCCGGCACGGCGCCTACTTCGTCACCGGCAATCACGAGTACTTCTCCGGCGCCGCCCAATGGGTCGACCACATAAGGGAGTTGGGCATCCACCCGCTGGAGAACGCGCGCACCGAACTCCCCGGCTTCGATCTCGCCGGCATCAACGACCTCGTGGGCGAGCGCGAGGACGCGGGTCCGGACTACGCCCTGGCGTTGGGTGGCCGGGACCCCGCCCGCGCGGTCGTCCTCATGGCCCACCAGCCGGTCACCATCCACGACACCGTCCGCCACGGCGTCGACCTCCAGCTCTCCGGCCACACCCACGGCGGCCAGATGTGGCCGGTCACGTACCTCGCCGCGGCCGCCAACCCCATCGTCGCCGGGCTGAAGCGGTACGGCGACACTCAGCTGTACGTCACCCGGGGCGCGGGCGCCTGGGGGCCGCCGGTGCGGGTGGGTGCTCCGCCGGACGTCACGGTGGTCGAACTGGCCTCACTGCGGGCGTAATTTGCCGCCCCGGAGGGGAAGTGGAGTGCCCCGGGACGGGTGGATGGCGCGCCTGCGGGGTACTTGGTAACGGGCTGTCTACAAAGTGCGGTCGCATTGTGCCGCGAATCGGACAGATCATGACTTACGATCTTGCCTTTCCGGCCGTCAACTCCCTATTCTTTATTGTCTTTAGGTTGTCCTTATCGTGGTGGCTTGACGGGGCGGCGCGAGGGCGGCGAGCGGGGCACGCGGGGAAACGGGGAGAGCGTTATGAGCAAGCAGTTCAAGGTCGACCTTGAGGAGCTGGACAGCGTTGTGCGCCAGCTCAAGCGCCTTCAGGGCGACATGGATGAACCCAGCCAGAAGATGAAATACAGCACAACCATCCCGAAGTCGGCTTTTGGGGTCAATTTCATCGAGTGCGGGGATCTCGCCAGTGCCCACGACGACATGCAGGAGTACATGTCGCAGGTCATCACGGCGCTCCAGGGGCTCATCACCAAATTCGGTGACAAGACGGAAGCCAGCCGGGGCGCCTACGAGGACCAGGAGCACGGTGCCAAGGTCTCGATGAACGGCTGACCCGTCAGCGGCGGTGCAGGAACGAAGCGTGGCGCAGGGACGAGAGGGATGACGATGAAGGGGGGCCGGCGTGGTTGACGCCAGGCAGGAGTACGAGAGCGCCAAGGCGATGGAGAAGCAGCGGAATGCGGAGGAGAGGAACGAACGACTCAAGTCGTTCAAGGGCCAGCGCCTCACGCCTACTTCGCCTTCCGACTTCCATCACCACGGCATCAACGATCTCCGGGCGATGATCGAGAACGCCAATCCCGGCGCGATCGAGACGTCCGGCCAGCACTGGCGTGCCTCAGCCGACCGCCTCGCGGGCGAAGACGGGCGGGGCGGCATCCGCAAGGCCTTCACCGACGCCGTCGAACACGCCTCGGCGCACTGGGAGGGCTCGGCAGCCGAGGCCTTCCGCAGGGAAGCCGGCAAGGTACTTGAGAAGATCGACCGGACGTACGGGCACTCCCGGAACGTCGAGAGTTCGCTGATCGGTTCACGCGAGTACGGGTCGGAAGGCAGCGTCGCGCACAGTCTTCGCGAGGCCAAGAAGGCCATGTCCAAGATCCATGACCCGGGCAACTGGGAAAAGATGAAGGACGACAAGGGGGACGACAGCCAGTTCCACCAGGACATGGCGAACCCCAAGATGGACGCCCGTATGGCGCTGGAGCTCAACCGGGACAATCTGTCCCTGAGCAAGGAGCGTCAGGTCGAGGCCGTCATCGTGATGGACGAGCTGGCGGCCAACTACGCGGTTCACACCAAGGGGTACCGCGAGGGCCCCGGCGAGCCCCCGCCCCAGGGGGACTGGCCGACGCCGCCGTCGAACCACAAGCAGCCGCCCCCGGTGAACATGCCCGACACGAGCGCCTCGCGGCCGGATCCGTCGGAGTACCAGACGAACATGCCCAACGGGGTGGGCGGCGGTCATGCCGTCCCGCCGGGCTTCGGCGGACCCAACATCAGCCGGCCCGACGTGCCCGTGACCACCGGACTCGACGGTGTGGCCGGCGGGACGATGACCCCGCCGCCGAGCGCCGGTGCCATTGGCGGTGGAGCGGGTGTCGGACACGCCGTGCCCGCCGGAGGGTCCTCCGACGGTGCGATCGGGGGCGCCATCGGCATGGTGGGCGGCGGTATGCGCCCTGGCGGTGGCGGCGGTATGCGTGGCGGTATGCCCGGTGCCGGTGGTATGCGCGGCGGCGGTGCTGGTGCACCGGGCGCCGGCAGCGGCAAGGCGGGCGCCAAGGGCGCGGCCGGACGCACCGGTGCGCAGGCGCGTACACGTGGTGGCGTGGTCGGCAAGCCGGGCATGCCCGGGGGCGGCGCCAAGCAGGGCGGCTCTGGACTGCACCGCAGTCGTGGCGGTAAGAAGGCCGGGCCGGTCGGCGCGCCGGGTGCCGCTGGTGCCAAGGGCAAGGGCGGCCGCGAGGAGCAGGAGCGCAACAGCAAGCAGCGCCCCGACTACCTGGTGGAGGACGCGGAGACGTGGACCCCGCAACGTAATGTGGCGCCTCGCGTCATCGAGTAGGCCGGCGACACCGTCGCACGGCGGCCAGTGAGGAGTGGCCCCGCACCTGATGTGCGGGGCTTTTCCTCGGCGGAACACCGCCGCCCGGAGAGCAGAGCGAGAAGGAGCGAAGCATGAGGGTCACCCGAACACTGCGCGCGACGGTGGGTGCTGCGCTGACCGGAGCGCTGCTGCTCACCGCGAGCGGCACGGCGTCCGCAGATCAAACGCGTAAGGATCTGTGGCCGTTGGAGGCGTTCGGGGCCCAGGATCTGTGGAAGGACGCCACCGGCAAGGGTGTGACGGTGGCCGTGCTGGACAGTGGTTTCCGTACGACCCATCAGGACCTGCCGGGGCAGTTCCTTCCTGGACCGGACTTCGGGCCGGCGCAACAGGCCGAGTCAGCCAAACACCCCAAGCGCCCTAACGAAGACGTCCGCGACCACGGCACCGCGATGGCCGGGATCATTGCGGGCCGCGGACACGGCCCGGGCGGATCCGAAGGCGTCAAGGGACTGGCTCCCGACGCCAAGATCCTTCCTGTCCCGACGTTCGACAACAACGGGCAGGCCACACGGTGGGCCGTGGATCACGGTGCTGACGTCATCAACATGTCCTACGGCGGAAGCGTCCGGGACGGCGACATGTGCGAATCCATCCATTACGCCCTCGAAAAGGGTGTCGTGGTCGTGACCGCCGCGGGCAACGACGGCTGGTCCAAGAGGAGCTATCCGGTGGGCTGCCCGGGGGCGATCGGTGTCGGAGCGGTGGACCAGTACGGCGAGGCCTCCGGCGACAACAACTACAACTCCGACATGGATCTGCTGGCACCCGGCGTGCGAATCCCCACCGTGAGGGGCACGAGCGACTCGGGCTACAAGACGGTGAACGGCAGCTCGTCCGCTTCTGCCTACGTCTCCGCCACCGCCGCCCTCCTCAAGGAGAAGTTCCCGAAGCTCACCCCCGGCCAGATCGCCAACCGCCTGGTGAAGACGGCGGGTCTGGCGAAGGCGGAGAAGGCCAAGGGCCTCAAGCTCCCGGACGCCCACTACGGCTACGGCTTCATCCAGCCCGGCCCCGCGCTCCGGAAGGACATCGCAGCAGGCCCCAAGGACGGCCCGCTGGCAATGCCGAAGGGCGAGGCGCCGCAGGCGGGCGTCAAGCCCGGCGTGGAAAAGGGCGCCGACCCCAACCCCCGGATGGGCGCCAAGGACAAGTTCATGCTCTACGGCGGCATCGGCCTCGGCGCACTGCTCGTCGTCGGCATCGTGATCGCCATCGTGGCAGTCACCCGTAGCCGCAGGAACGCCAACCAGTCCTGGGGCTGAGCCCGAGGCTCTCCCCGCATCCATAAGAATTCTCGCAGCTCAAGGGCCGCGCGGGAGCACCGCGCGGCCCTTCGCTGTCCGCTCGCAGACTGCTTCAACACCTTGCCTGAGGGACGTTTTCGCATGACACGGAATCCGCGCGCCATAACCGCATGCCTGGCCCTTGGAGGTGTGGGGCTGGCGGCGACATTGGTGCGGGTGCTGATGCAGCCCTCGCTGCCGCTGCCGCGTTGGGACCTGCTGGCATGTCTCGCGTTGGCCGTGGCGGGAGTTGCCGCCGCGCTCGTGCTCGTCCGCATGGGGCGGGACCCGGAGCCGGGCGGCATCGGGACGCGGAAGTACTGGTGGCCCGACCAGCGCACAGCGTGGCTGCGTGCCGGGTGCGCCGCCGTGTTCGTCCCGGCGTTCCTGGTGGCCTATGCGGCGATGTCGTACTCGCCCGAAGCGTGGGCCATCGACCGGGCGGGCGGGCGCATCGGCACGGTAGAGGTGCAGAAGGTGCTCTCGTCGGAGTACCACCGGACCAAGAACTCCGGGCACTACAGCATGGAAATCGAGGTCTCCGTGCCGTTCGACAAGGGTGCGGTGACCGCTTGGGGCCAGTTCGACTCCAAGACGCCGGTGGAGCGCGGTGACCAGGTGTGGGCTCTGTACGCGCCGTCGTCGGCGGAGCTCGGTGCCTACGTCGACGGTGACCCGGACGACCTGCGGCAGAGGATCGGCGGGGCGGCGCCGACGGGACTGTGGATCATCATGCTCGGCTGGATCGCGCTGTGGGTGTTCATGGCCAAGATCGGCGGGGCGTCCGCCGGCGCCGCCAGTGGGATACGGCCCGCTATGCGTACGGGGAAAGCCCGCTGGCTCCCGGTCACCGTGCTCGGCGCGGGAGTGGCGCTGGGCCCCACGCCTGCGAAGGGCGAGGCGAACCGGTCGAATCCCCGGGTGCAGGTCGAAGGGTCTCGCGGGCAGCGGCTGGATCTCTTCACGGACCGGGTGGTTGATCCCGTGGAGCTCGACCGGAGCCTGGCCGGCCGTCCGGCGACGCTCTACTGGGCGCGGGATGACCGGACGTCGCGTGCCCACAAGTTCGTCCAGGGGGTCCTGGTCGTGGACGGCGAACGCTATGTCCGGGGCTGGGCGGAAGGCGCCGACGGTTCTCGCCTGCCTTCAGGGAAGTCCGTATCGGCGGGCACGGAACTCCCCGAAGGCGGTGAGCTGCGTGCCGTGTGGACGCGACCGCGATGGCAGGCGGACCTCCAGGCCCGAGGGATGTTGTGGCTGCTGATCGGCTTGCTGGCTCTCCTCGCCATCACGCTCGGTGTCGGAGACGCCGCGACGTTGATGCTTGCCGGGCTCGCCGCGTTTGCGCCACTGGTCGCCCGGGTTGTGGTGAGCCACCACCGCGGCCGTAACCTGCGCAGCCTCCTCCGCTGACGGCCGAAGACCGACGCGCAACGACCGACGCGTAACGATCACCTCCCAACGGCCGCCTCCAACTCCCCACCCCCGCAACCCAATTCACTCCATCCACCACATCCCCGCGTGTCTCCCTTGCAGCAGCCGCCCCATCCACGGATCCTCGTGTGCACGCCGTTCGGGGGAGCGGCGGGCGTATGAACACCGGGGGACGGCGTGCTACGAGTGCACTTCACCGCGCAGGATCTGCTTCGTACGAGAGTGGCCGACGGGGCCGACCCGCTCTGGGAGACCGTGCTGAGCCTGCACAGCCTGCGGGAATGCCGAGCCG
The DNA here is from genome assembly GCF_040654775.1 of Streptomyces sp. NPDC050636. Lineage (NCBI taxonomy): Bacteria > Bacillati > Actinomycetota > Actinomycetes > Kitasatosporales > Streptomycetaceae > Streptomyces > Streptomyces sp. NPDC050636. Next base: position 37,360 of record NZ_JBFAIP010000006.1, on the reverse strand, counting down.
AGCCGGCGCTGGCCTCCTGGCGGCAGCATGCGGTGCGGCACGGGCCCGGGCCGTTACGCACCTTGTTGCCGTTGGTGCCGCAGCACGGCTACTTCCCGGACTTTCTCACCCCGTTCGAATCCTCGGACGGCGTCGAGCCCGGTCTTGAGGCCGTGATGAGCACCCCGCGGAAGCGGCTGCGCGCCGAGCTGACCCTGCTGGCCGGGCAGCAGCCGCTGCCGGGCTGGGCGCGCGATATCGCGGACGGGGAACCGGCCGCGCTGCGTCAACTCGCCCGCAGTCTGCGCACGTACCACCATCTCGCGATCGCGCCGGGCTGGCCGCGGATCGCGGAGTCGGTCGGCGCGGACCGGGCGCTGCGGCGGCATGCGCTGGGCGAGTCCGGCGCGGAGGCGATGCTGCGGACGTTCGGGCCGCTGATGCGGTGGCGGCCGCCGGTCCTGGAGGTCGGCTATCCGGTCGACCGGGAACTGCATCTGGCGGGGCGGGGGCTGGTCTTCGTCCCGTCCTATTTCTGCCATGAGGTGCCGGTGGCGCTGGCGGACGGCGAGTTGCCGCCGGTGCTGGTGTATCCGGCGAGGGCACCGGGGGACGCGGAAGGGCCCCGCTTCCGTCTATGGAAGCGAGGCCCTGTCCACACGCACGGCGACCCTCACATGAGGAACCCGCATGGCGAGCAACCACCTCCGCGAGAGCGGCGGCGGTGTGGCCGCAAAGTCAGAACCGGCGCGTGATCAGTGCGCGCTTGACTTCCTGGATCGCCTTCGTGACCTCGATACCGCGCGGGCAGGCGTCCGTGCAGTTGAAGGTCGTACGGCAACGCCAGACGCCGTCCTTGTCGTTGAGGATTTCGAGCCGCTGCTCGCCGCCCTCGTCACGGCTGTCGAAGATGAAGCGGTGCGCGTTGACGATCGCGGCCGGACCGAAGTACTGGCCGTCGTTCCAGAACACCGGGCAGGACGACGTGCACGCGGCGCACAGGATGCACTTGGTGGTGTCGTCGAACCGCTCGCGGTCCTCGGCGCTCTGCCGGCGCTCACGGGTCGGCTCGTTGCCGGTCGTGATCAGGAACGGCATGACGTCGCGGTACGCCTGGAAGAAGGGCTCCATGTCGACGACAAGGTCCTTCAGCACCGTCAGGCCCTTGATGGCCTCGACCGTGATCGGCTTCTGCGGGTTGATGTCCTTGATCAGCGTCTTGCACGCCAGACGGTTCTTGCCGTTGATGCGCATGGCGTCGGAGCCGCAGATGCCGTGGGCGCAGGAACGGCGGAAGGTCAGCGAACCGTCCTGGTCCCACTTGATCTTGTGGAGTGCGTCCAGGACGCGCTCCTTGGGGTCGATCTCCAGCTCGAAGTCCTGCCAGCTGGCGTCCTCCGAGACCTCCGGGTTGAACCGGCGGATCCGGAAGGTGACCGTGATGTACGGGGAGTCGGCGAAGCCGGCCTCGGGCTGGCCGGCCTCGGCCGCCTTGTCCAGAGTCGGGGTGCTCATCAGTACTTACGCTCCATCGGCTGGTAGCGGGTCTGTACGACCGGCTTGTAGTCGAGACGGATCGACTCCGTGCCGTCGTCGCCCACCTCGCGGTACGCCATGGTGTGCCGCATGAAGTTGACGTCGTCGCGGTTGGGGTAGTCCTCGCGGTAGTGACCGCCGCGGGACTCCTTGCGGGCCAGCGCGGACACCGCCATGACCTCGGCCAGGTCGAGCAGGTTGCCCAGCTCGATGGCCTCCAGCAGGTCGGTGTTGAACCGCTTGCCCTTGTCCTGGATGGACACGTTCAGGTAGCGCTCGCGCAGCTCGGCGATCTTCTCGACGGCCGTCTTGATCGTCTGCTCGGTGCGGAACACCATCACATTGGCGTCCATGCACTCCTGGAGCTCCTTGCGCAGCTCCGCCACCCGCTCGGTCCCGGTGGACGTGCGCAGCCGCTCGACCTGGTCGGCGACCAGCTGCGCCGGGTCCTCGGGCAGCTCGACGTAGTCGGCCGTGGCGGAGTACTCGGCCGCCGCGATGCCGGCCCGGCGGCCGAACACGTTGATGTCCAGCAGCGAGTTGGTGCCCAGGCGGTTGGCGCCGTGCACGGAGACGCAGGCGACCTCGCCGGCGGCGTACAGGCCCGGGACGACGGTGGTGTTGTCGGCCAGCACCTCGCCCTCGACGTTGGTCGGGATGCCACCCATGGCGTAGTGCGCGGTCGGCTGGATCGGGATCGGGTCCGTGTAGGGCTCGATGCCGAGGTACGTCCGCGCGAACTCGGTGATGTCGGGCAGCTTGGCGTCCAGCTGCTCCGGCGGCAGGTGCGTCAGGTCCAGGAAGACGTGGTCGCCCTCGGGACCGCAACCGCGGCCCTCGCGGATCTCCGTGTAGATGGAGCGCGAGACGACGTCGCGCGAGGCGAGGTCCTTCATGACCGGCGCGTACTTCTCCATGAAGCGCTCGCCGTCCTTGTTGCGGAGGATGCCGCCCTCACCACGGGCGCCCTCCGTCAGCAGGATGCCCATGCGCCAGATGCCCGTCGGGTGGAACTGGAAGAACTCCATGTCCTCCAGCGGCAGCCCGCGGCGGTAGGCCGCGGCCTGGCCGTCACCGGTCAGGGTGTGCGCGTTGGAGGTCACCTTGAAGAACTTGCCGGTGCCGCCGGACGCGAAGATGATCGCCTTCGCCTGGAAGACGTGGATCTCACCGGTGGCCAGCTCGTACGCGACGACGCCCGCGGACTTCTTCACCCCAGTCTCGGGGTCGTCCTGGAGCAGCAGGTCCAGCACGTAGAACTCGTTGAAGAACTCCACGCCCTCCTTGACGCAGTTCTGGTACAGCGTCTGGAGGATCATGTGGCCGGTGCGGTCCGAGGCGTAGCAGGACCGGCGGACCGGGGCCTCACCGTGGTTACGGGAGTGACCGCCGAAGCGGCGCTGGTCGATCGTGCCGTCCGGCGTGCGGTTGAACGGCAGGCCCATCTTCTCCAGGTCGAGGACCGAGTCGATGGCCTCCTTCGCGAGGATCTCGGCGGCGTCCTGGTCGACCAGGTAGTCGCCGCCCTTGATCGTGTCGAAGGTGTGCCACTCCCAGTTGTCCTCCTCGACGTTCGCGAGGGCGGCGGCCATGCCGCCCTGCGCGGCGCCGGTGTGGGACCGGGTCGGGTAGAGCTTCGTCAGGACCGCGGTGCGGCTGCGCTTCGTCGACTCGATGGCCGCGCGCATGCCCGCACCGCCGGCGCCGACGATGACGGTGTCGTACTTGTGGATCTGCATTGGTCGGTTACCTCAGCCCCGGGGCCTAGCGGATGTTCGGGTCGAAGGTGAAGATCACCAGCGTGCCCAGAAGGACGGTGAACACCGTGGCGGTGTAGAGCAGCATCTTCAGCCAGAAGCGGGTGTTGTCCCGCTGCGCGTAGTCGTTGATGACGGTGCGCAGGCCGTTGGCGCCGTGCAGCATGGCCAGCCACAGCATGACCAGGTCCCAGGCCTGCCAGAACGGCGAGGCCCAGCGGCCGGCCACGAACGCGAAGCCGATCTTGGAGACGCCGCCGTCCAGCACCAGCTGGATCAGCAGGTGCCCCAGGACCAGGACGACCAGCACGATGCCGGACAGCCGCATGAACAGCCAGCCGTACAGCTCGAAGTTGGTGCGCGTGGACTTCGGGGTCTTCTTGGTGCGCTTGCGCGGCGGCTCGATCACGGGAGCCGGGTGGTCCACGTCGTACAGGGACACCGAGTCGTTCACAGGAGTCGTTTCAGCAGACATCTCGCGTCATCAGCTCCCGAACAGCGTGCGCAGGGTGTGCTGCAGCACGGGGTAGAAGGCACCGGCCATCAGCACGACCCAGACGCCGACAACGGTCCAGAGCATCTGCTTCTGGTACTTCGGGCCCTTGGACCAGAAGTCCACCGCGATGACCCGGAGGCCATTGAGCGCGTGGAAGAGGATGGCGGCCACCAGGCCGTACTCCAGCACGTTGACAAGGGGTGTCTTGTAAGTCGCGACGACATCGTCGTAGGCCTCGGGAGAGACACGGACGAGAGCGGTGTCGAGGACGTGTACGAACAGGAAGAAGAAGATGAGGACGCCAGTGACTCGATGAGCCACCCAGGACCACATGCCTTCCCGGCCGCGGTACAGCGTTCCAGCCGGCACGGAAAAACCCTCCGGGAGCGGGGATTGGGGCCTGCCGGCTTCTCTGTCGGTCACGACCCGGCCGGGTACGGTCCACCGGCCCTGGCCATCGTAGCGACGCGGTGTCGGTTCCTCCCGCCGGGGTCCTTAGGTGTGATCAAACAGGCACCAACGGGCTATCACACAAGCACGAAACAGACGTTTACGGGAGGCAAGCCGCGAGTCGAGCGGCCGAGGTGGGTGCCGGGGCTACGGGAGGCAGGCCGCGAGCCGCGCGAGCCGGCCGCGGGCCAGCCGGCGCAGTTCCTCCGCGGTGACCGCCCGCTCCTCGTCCGGTGCGTTGCCCAGCCGGGTGCGGATGCCGGACAGCACATGGTCCAGCAGCTCGCCGTCGGGGCAGCTGTCCAGGCAGATCACGAAGACATGGCGGAAGCGCCGCTCGTATTCGGCGTGCGCGGCGCGCAGGGCGGTGTGCGCGGCGAGGGTGCCGAGGCCGCGGGCGCCGGCGAGCGGGGGAGGCGAGGCGGACTCCTGGGCGAGGGCCTCGTCCAACTCGGCCGGGGTGAGGTCGTAACAGGCCTCGTCGGACGCGGCGGCCAGCGATTCCAGGTCGGGATAGGGGCGGTGCGCGGCGATCCGCTCGGCCCAGCGGCGGCTGCCGCAGCAGCTCAGCAGCGCGGCCACGGTGTCGTCCTGCGCGAGGGAGTTGAAGCGGTCGAGCCCGACGCAGCCGGGAGGCCCATGTGGCGGAACGATCCGGCTCTGGGAAGGTATGCCGCACCGCGGGGAATGCGACAGATGCAGCGTCGTCGGCCTGGCGGCCGGGTTGTCACCGGACAGCGTGGGCTCCTCGGACGGATGCGAATGGATCTTTTCGGCGGCTGCGGGGCGGGTCGGCGGGTGCGGGACGGGCTGCTGACGGAAGCTGGACGGTAAGCCGGACGGAAACGGATGAAAGTTGACGGAATCGGATGAAATCTGACGAGGCCGGACGGGTGCCCAGCGGCCGTGAACCGGAGGCGGGTGCGGCGGTGGTGGCGCGGACGAGGCGGCACCCCGGCGGAACACCGGCGGTCCGGACCCCTGGGAAGGGGGTGACGGATGGCGAGGCCACGTTAACGACGCTTGTCGACCACTGTCCGACGGATGCGCGAATTTCACCCGGATGAGAGAGCTTTCGCGCGCTTAGTGGACGACTCGCTCGCGCGCACCTGGCAATGCCTTCGCCCAGAAAAGTGAGGATTGCACGATGTCGTATCCGAAGGGCCCGGCGAACTGGGCCGCGCTGCTGGCCGCGGCCCTGGCCGTCGCGTCGGCGCTCACCGGCTGTTCGGACGCCGCCGACACGCGGCCCCCCGGCAGTCCCGGCGCCTCGGCCACACCGGCCGCCGCCCCCACCCCCACCTGGGCCGCGGTCACCGGACCGCCCCGCACCGTCCCGGCCGTACGGGCCTTCCGCCCGGCCGACGGACGCGGCTGGCGCCCGTCCAAGGGGGCCCGGGTCGTGGTCCCGGCCGGCGCCAAGAGCGCCGTCGCCGACGAGGCGCAGCTGCTGGCCCGGGACCTGGGCGGGCTGCCGGTCGTATGGGGCAAGCAGGCCGTACGGCCAGGGGATGTCGAGCTGAAGCTGACGGGGAAGACCGCGGCGGGACGGCCGAACAACGCACCGGCCCGCAACACCGCCGACGAGGCCTACACCCTCACCGCCCGCAACACCCGCCTCACCCTCACGGCGCCCACCGACGCCGGCGTCTTCTACGGCACCCGCACCGTCAAGCAGGCGGTACGCGCCGCCGGCGGGCTTCCCGAGGGCACCATCGAGGACCGGCCGGGCCGTCCACAGCGCGGCATGATGCTGGACAACGCCCGCAAGCCCTTCAGCGCGGACTGGATCGAGGCCCGCATCCGGGAGCTCGGCGACCTCAAGCTCAACCAGCTCCAGCTGCACTTCTCCGACGACCAGGGCTTCCGCATCCAGAGCGACACCCACCCGGAGATCGTCTCCGCGGACCACCTCACCAAGGACCAGGTCCGCCATCTGGTGCGGGTGGCCAGGAGCCGGCATATCGCCGTCATCCCGGAGATCGACTCGCCGGGCCACCTGGGCGCCGTACTGGAGCACTACCCCGACCTCCAGTTGCGGAACGCGCAGGGCAGCCCGGTGCGCGGCGCGATCGACATCTCGAAGCCCAAGGCCGCCGAGCTGGTCGATTCGCTGCTGCGCGAGTACGCGGCGCTGTTCACCAACCCCAAGGGCGCCCCCGCGTACTGGCACCTGGGCGGCGACGAGTACCAGGCGCTGATGTCCAGCAACCCGGAGGCGCGGTATCCGCAGCTCGCGCAGGCCGCACGGGAGAAGTACGGGCCGAACGGCAGCATCGAGGACCTGGCGACCGGCTGGCTCAACGACCGGGAGAAGACCGTGCGGGCGGCGGGCAAGAACCGCATCGAGGCATGGAACGACGGGTTCTTCGCCGACGGGCAGGTGCAGGCGGACAAGGACCGTGTCGCCGACTACTGGACCGGCAAGGAGATCGGGGCGCGCGACCCGGCGGCGTATCTGGACGAGGGCCGCACGGTGATGAACTTCAACGACGAGTACCTGTACTACGTGCTCGGCGAGCCCAATGAGTTCACCTATCCGACCGGCGAGCGGATCTACCGCAGCTGGACGCCGCGGGTGCTGCGCGGCACCGCGCCGGTGTCGGTGCCCGAGAGCCAGACCGGCCCGGCCCGGATTCCGGGGGCGCGGTTCGCGATCTGGTGCGATCTGGCCGGTTCGCAGACGCCGCAGCAGGTTGCGGCCGGTATCCGGATGCCGCTCGCGGCGCTGGCGCAGAAGACCTGGGACCCGCGGCCGCCGGCCATGTCCTGGACGGACTTCAAGGCGCTGGCCGACCGGGTGTGACGGCGGGCGTGCGGTAGGCGTGTCGTACGACACGCGAGACACGCGGGCGAACGAGGACGGCCGGGGCCGCCACCCCCCACAGGAGAGGCCCCGGCCGTCGTTCGCGGAGGACCCGTCAAGGCCCTCTATTCGATACAGCGCCGGACGGCCCGAAAGCGTCACACGGGGTACGGGCCGGCGCACGGCCAGTGCTCTGGACGCGGGCCGGGCCAGGCCCGTAACGTGCGGGTTCGCGCCGGTAGGCGTGCTGGTCGGACCGGTTCGACGAGGCGGGAAGCGCCGTGTTGTGCCGGTTTGCCGGTTGGTCGGTGCCGGGGCGTCGGAGAATTCGTTGATCGCTCCGTGCGAGGGCCCGGGTTCGGAGAGTGCGCGTACACGGGTTACCGTCAGCAGGGACACGTCGGGTTACCGAAGGTTTCCCGACGCGCCGCGGCGCAGAGCTGGGGGAGCGGCGGCGGTCAGAAGAGCAGCCGAGTGAACCAAGAAAGCAGCAAGGACCGGGCGGCGGACATTCCGCGTGCGACAGGATGGACCCGTGCGAGGGGACGACATTCAGCCGGACGACAGTCGGCTGACGGTTGCCGTGCAGGCGGCGCAGAACGGTGATGAGGCGGCGTTCCGTACCGTCTACCGCGCCGTGCATCCCCGACTTCTCGGATATGTACGGACCTTGGTGGGCGAACCGGACGCCGAGGATGTCGCGTCCGAAGCCTGGCTGCAGATCACCCGCGACCTCGCCCGCTTCAGCGGCGACGCCGACCGGTTCCGCGGCTGGGCCGCCCGTATCGCCCGCAACCGAGCCCTGGACCACATCCGGATGCGCGGCCGCCGCCCCGTGATCGGCGGCGACGAGAGCGAACTCGCCGACACCCCCAGCACGTCCGACACCGTGGGCGAGGCGATGGAAGCCCTCGGCACCGGCCACACCTTCCGCCTGATATCCGGGCTCCCGCAGGACCAGGCCGAGGCCGTGGTGCTGCGGGTGGTCGTCGGACTCGACGCCAAGAGCGCGGCGCAGGTACTGGGCAAACGGCCCGGCGCGGTGCGCACCGCGGCGCACCGGGGACTGCGACGGCTGGCCGAGCTGATAGCCGACGATCCCGGCATCGGCGCGGCCCGGAGCCCGGACGACGATGAGAACAGCAGCGCCGGACGAGGGCGGCCAGTTGTCGCCGACGGTGCGGAGCAGAGCGCGGACACCCCCGCCGACCAGCCCGAAGAGGGCGGCCGCAAGGGTGGTGGAACGATAGACGGGGTGCCCGCCCAGGGCCGAAGACGCCGCGACGGCGTGGCGGAATCGTACTCACCGGGTGTGACGGAAACGGCCGCACGAACGCAGAAGGACATGTGATGGCCGACGACCCGTACAACTGGCTCGACAAGGACGCTGCGGAGCGGATGCTGCGCGGTGACCCGGCCGGGCCCCGGGACGGTGTCGGCGCACGCGAACTCGAACAGCTGCTGGAGGCCGCCAAGGCCGTCGGCGGGGGCGCCCCCGGGACCACCGAGCTCCCCGGCGAAGAGGCCGCGATAGCCGCCTTCCGCCGCGCGCACCACGGCACCGGCGCCTGGCCGCGCAACCGTGCCACCGGCGACCGGGTCTCCGCGGTGAGCACCACCCGCTCCGGCGGCATCGCCGAACGCGCCCGCCTCGGGCGCCCCTTTCGGCGAGGATTCGCGGTCGCGCTGACGGTCTGCGCGATCGGCGGCGTCGCCGTCGCGGCCGGTACCGGCATGCTGCCCCCATTCGAAGGCGACGGCCCCGAGCCCGAGCCCGGCTCCAGCGTCTCCGCCGCCGAAACCCCGGGAACGTTCGAAAGCAAGCAGCCGGACGGGGGGAGCGCGGGCGTGACACCCCAGTCTCCCGACGCGACCCCGGGCCAGGGCACCACCGGTCCCACGACGCCGGGCGGCGGGCACAGCGGCAGCCAGAGACCGGGGGACGGCACCCAGGGCGGCGACCCCGGTCACGAGAACACCGTCGCCGGCGGATCCGGTGACGACGGGAAATCCCGCCCCGACGACGGCGACCGCAAGAAGCTCCTCCTTGCGCTGTGTCACAACTACCAGTCCGGCAAGCAGGACAGCATGGACCGCGACATGCTCCGCCGCCTGGAGCACGCAGCCGGCGGCCGCGACAAGGTGCGCGCCTTCTGCCGCAAGTACCTGGCCTCCAACGAGAACGGCGGCGGCTCGGGCGGCGACGACGGCTACGGCGGCGGATCCGGCGGCTCGGGCCACGGCGGCAGCGGCGGCAACGGGAACGGGAACGGCAACGGCCAAGGCGGTGGCGACGGGGACGACGACGCTGACCCGGCCGTGTCACTGAGCCCGTCCCCCGGCGCATCCACCCCTGCACCCGCCCCCACCGCGACCCCTTCCACCCCCGGAAGCACCACCCCGAGCCCGGCCCCAACCGGCCAGGTGTGACGTTTTTTGAGCCAGTGACGCAGTAGAGATTGAAGCCGACTGGTCATCGGCTGCGCTGGAGCCGGGGTCCCCCCCGTACCTACGGTTCCGCGCACTCGGCGCGGGCGGGGCACGTTCCCCCGGCCCTGCCCGCGCCCCCTTCTTTTGCGCCTAAACCGGCGCCGCACCTTTTTGCGCCTAAACCGGCGCCGCTCTCGCGGAGGTGGCTGGTGTGGGTGGGGGTTGCTCAATTTTCGCTTCGGTCAGAGATTTGGGGCGGAGCGGGGAGATGGGAATCTGCCGGCGGAATCCGCTAGTGATAGATGACCACCTTCGTGCCCTTCCTCGCCTGTGCGAAGACGGCGGCGATCTTCCCCTCATCCCTTACGTTCACGCAGCCGTGTGACGCGCCCGAATAGCCCCGGGCTGCGAAGTCCTTCGAATAGTGGACCGCCTGGCCGCCGCTGAAGAACATCGCATACGGCATCGCCGAGTGGTAAATCGTCGAGACGTGGTGCCGACTCTTGAACGTAATGGCGAAGGTGCCCTCACGGGTCGGGGTGTACTGCGAGCCGAAGCGGACGTCCATTGCCGAGACGATCTTTCCGTTGACCATCCAGGCGAGGGTGCCGCTCTTCTTGCTTATGCAGATCACCCGGCCCCTCATGCAGCGTGGGTCCGGGGTGTCCAGCGGCTTCGTGGTGGGTGGGTGGAGCTGGATGTGCGACGGCCGGCGGGTGCGGGAGAGCAGGGCGCTCCAGGTGGTGGGCCGTACGGTGCCGGTGCGCGGTTCACCCTGTTGTTTCTGGAATGCCCGGACGGCGGCGGCCGTGACCGAGGCGTAGTAGCCCGTCGGGGACCGGTCGAAGAGGCCGAGTTGGGCCAGTCGGGCCTGGAGTTCGCGCACCTGGGCGCCCCGGGAGCCGTAAGCCATGACCGGCTGAGCGGGATGGTGGGGGCGGCGGGCTTGCCTCGTGGGGGACGAGGGCTTGGTGCCGGCTTGCGGTGGGTGCTGGGCGGCGCCTGCCGTTGGGGCCTGGGGGGCGGCCTTGCCCTCCGCGTTCCCGGCGCCTGTGACGGTCACCGGGCGGCAGCCGACGCCGGCCGCCAGTACCGCCGCCACCAGCAGCGCCGTACCCGCCGCGGGTCTTCCGCTCCTCCGTCGCATGTCCCACCCCCGGGATTCACCGGTGTCACAGCCACCGTTGATGCTTCCCAGCGCTGCGGGGTGGCGAACCTGCGGGCATCCTGTGAGCAAGGCGTAATCCCCGTCACCCAGTGGGAGGCGTACACCCATGGCGCGCGAGTCGGGCAGTGTGCGGTACAACGAGAGCGGCCTGCCCATCGAGCCCGTCTACGGGCCGGAGGCGCTGGACGGCTGGGATCCGGAGCGCCGGCTCGGCGCCCCGGGGGCCTACCCCTTCACCCGCGGGGTGTATCCGTCGATGTACACCGGTCGGCCCTGGACGATGCGCCAGTACGCGGGCTTCGGCACCGCGCGCGAGTCCAACGCCCGCTACCGGCAGCTGATCGCCCATGGCACGACCGGCCTCTCGGTCGCCTTCGACCTGCCGACGCAGATGGGCCACGACTCGGACAAGCCGATCGCGGCGGGTGAGGTCGGCAAGGTCGGGGTGGCCATCGACTCCGCCGAGGACATGCGGGTGCTTTTCGGCGGCATTCCGTTGCACAAGGTCTCCACATCCATGACGATCAATGCCCCGGCCGCTCTGCTGCTTCTCCTGTACCAACTGGTCGGTGAGGAAGAAGGAGTGGCGCCCGGTCAGTTGACCGGGACAATCCAGAACGACGTACTGAAGGAGTACATCGCGCGTGGGACGTATATCTTCCCGCCCAAGCCTTCCCTGCGGCTGATCGCCGACATCTTCAAGTACTGCCGCGCCGAGATCCCCAAGTGGAACACCATCTCGATCTCCGGCTACCACATGGCCGAGGCCGGCGCCTCGCCCGCACAGGAAATCGCTTTCACCCTCGCCAATGGCGTGGAGTACGTCCGGACCGCAGTCGCCGCCGGTATGGAAGTGGACGACTTCGCCCCGCGCCTCTCCTTCTTCTTCGTCTCCCGTACAACACTCCTCGAAGAAGTCGCCAAATTCCGTGCTGCGCGAAGGATTTGGGCCCGAGTGATGAAGGAGGAGTTCGGCGCCCGGAATCCCAAATCGCTCATGCTGCGCTTTCATACGCAGACCGCGGGAGTCCAGCTCACCGCCCAGCAGCCGGAGGTGAATCTGGTCCGGGTGGCCGTCCAGGGACTGGCCGCGGTGCTCGGCGGCACGCAGTCGCTGCACACCAATTCCTTCGACGAGGCCATCGCACTGCCGACGGACAAAGCGGCCCGGCTCGCGCTGCGTACGCAGCAGGTGCTCGCGTACGAGACCGATGTCACCGCCACCGTCGACCCGTTCGCCGGGTCCTATGCCGTCGAGTCGATGACGGACGAGGTGGAGGCTGCGGCCCTCGAACTCATGGGCCGCGTGGAGGATATGGGCGGTGCGGTGGCCGCCATCGAACGGGGCTTCCAGAAGGGCGAGATCGAGCGCAACGCGTACCGCATCGCACAGGAGACGGATGCCGCCGAACGCGTCGTGGTCGGCGTCAACCGTTTCCAGCTGGACGAGGAGGAGCCCTACGAGCCGCTGCGGGTCGACCCGGCGATCGAGGCGCAGCAGGTCGAGCGGCTGGCCGTACTGCGGGACCGTCGCAACGGGAGGGTGGTGGCCACCGAACTGGACGCGTTGAAGAAGGCCGCCGAGGGCAGCGGCAATGTCCTGTACCCGATGAGAGAGGCACTACGGGCGAGGGCCACCGTGGGCGAGGTGTGTGATGCGTTGCGTGAGGTGTGGGGGACGTATGTGCCTACGGATGCGTTCTAGCTGCGCTGGGCTTGGGCCGACGGGGTTCGGTGCGTTGCCGGGTGCGGCGCTGTTGTGGCTGGTGTGGGCTGTTGCCGCTGCGCGGGGCTGTTCGGCCGCGGTGCCGGACCTCCGGACTTCGTCCTGCGGTCCGGCCCCTCCCGTGGGTGGGTGGTGAAAAGACGGTGGTGGCGTGCGCCGTCGTGACAGCTCTCCTGAAAACGGGGCCTTCAGACCACGAGCAGCAGGCGGCGACGAAGGCGCGCCCCCACTCGCCTTCCCTTCCCACCACAACGGGAGGTGACGGGCCGCAGGACGGAGTCCGGAGGCCCGTCACCGCACCCGACAGCCCCGCGCAGCGGCCTCGCCCGCCGCAGGCGACACGGCGAGAAACCCCCACGGCGGGTCAGCCGAAAACGGCGGGAACCAAGACGGCCCAAGCCAAGCGCAGCGTCACGGCGCCAGTACGTCCAGTTCGGCCATGGCGCCTGCCGTGATCTCCCGGGTCAGTCGCTCCGCGCGCTCCGCGTCGCCGGTGCGTACCGCCTCCGCGACCTGGACGTGCAGGGTGACCGCGGCGGGGTCGGGGTCGGTGAACATCACATGGTGCTGGGTGCGGCCGGTCAGCACGGCCGCGACCACATCGCCGAGCCTGGCGAACATCTCATTGCCGGAGGCGCTGAGCACCACCCGGTGGAAGGCCGTGTCATGCACGAGATAGGCGTCGAGCTGCTGGCCGCGTGAGGTGGCCACCATCCCCATGGCGTGTTCGGTGAGCTCGGCACACTGCTCGGGGGTGGCATGGGTGGCGGCGAGGCCCGCCGCGACCGGTTCGACGGCCGAGCGCAGCACGGTCAGCGACCGCAGCTGCCGGGGGCGGTCCCGGCCGGCCAGCCGCCAGCCGATCACCCGCGGGTCGTAGACGTTCCACTCCTCGGTCGGGCGGACGGTCACCCCGACCCGGCGCCGGGAAGCGACCAGCTGCATGGACTCCAGTACCCGGATCGCCTCGCGGATGACCGTGCGGGAGACGTCGAAGCGCCGCTCCAGCTCGTCCGTACGCAGGATCGTGCCCGGAGGGTAGTCGCCCGCGGTGATCGCGGGCCCCAGGGACTCCAGCACGCGGGCGTGCAGCCCCTTCCCCTCGTTTTCCATGGGCCAAGCCTACGTTCCTGCCGACCCGAGCAATAAGTATGACGTTTGCATCACAGCCTCTTGAATACGTCGTACCTAATGGGTTTCAGTGGGGCGACGCACGAGGTCGATGGAGACAGCGAGGTAAACGGGATGCGCACCCCCCAGGTCATCGTCGTGATGGGAGTCGCCGGCACCGGCAAGACGACGATCGGCCCGCTCGTGGCCGCCGAACTCGGCGTCCCGTACGCCGAGGGCGACGACTTCCACCCGCCGGCCAACATCGCCAAGATGTCGGCGGGCACCCCGCTGGACGACAACGACCGCGGCCCCTGGCTCGACGCGATCGGCGCCTGGGCGCACGACCGGGCCGGCCGCGGCGGCGTCGTCAGCAGCTCCGCCCTCAAGCGCGCCTACCGCGACCGGCTGCGCGCGGCCGCGCCCGGAATCGTCTTCCTGCACCTCACCGGCGACCGCGCGCTGATCGAGGAGCGCATGGCCGAGCGCAAGGGCCACTTCATGCCGACCGCCCTGCTGGACTCCCAGTTCGCCACGCTCGAACCGCTCGGCACCGACGAGGCGGGCGTCGCGGCGGATGTCTCCGGTACGCCGCAGCAGATCGCCGAACGGGCGGTCGCCGCGCTGCGCCGGCGGGAGTCGGCCGGCTAGTCGGACAGCGGCCCGGCCCGGCGACCGTACGGGCCGGGCGGCAAGGCCGGATCCCCTGAAGCCCCACCCCCCACCAGCACCACCTTCCTTTCCCCTTCCCCTCCGAACAAGGGAATCGCCGTGACACATCTCAGCGTCGAGATGCTCGCAGCGGATGCGGCCGAGCCCATCACCTCGGCCGGTCATGCGCAGCTGGGCATCGCCGTCCTGGCCGGCATCGCCGTCATCGTCCTGCTCATCAGCAAGTTCAAGCTCCATGCCTTTCTGTCGTTGATCATCGGCTCGCTGGTGCTCGGCGCGATCGCCGGCGCGCCCCTCGACAAGGCGATAGCCAGCTTCTCGACCGGCCTCGGCACCACGGTCGCCGGCACCGGCGTACTGATCGCGCTCGGCGCCGTCCTCGGCAAGCTGCTCGCCGACTCCGGCGGCGCGGACCAGATCGTCGACACGATCCTGGCGAAGGCGGGAGGGAGGGCGATGCCCTGGGCCATGGTGCTGATCGCCGGCATCGTCGGGCTGCCCATCTTCTTCGAGGTGGGGATCGTCCTCCTCATCCCCGTCGTCCTGCTGGTCGCCAAGCGCGGCAATTTCTCCCTGATGCGGATCGGCATCCCGGCGCTGGCCGGACTCTCCGTCATGCACGGTCTGATCCCACCGCACCCGGGCCCGCTCGTCGCCATCGACGCGGTCGGCGCGAACCTCGGTATCACCCTCGCGCTGGGCGTAGTTGTCGCCATCCCGACCGCGATCATCGCGGGCCCGGTCTTCTCCCGTTACGCCGCCCGCTGGGTGGACATCCAGCCGCCGGAGAAGCTGGTCCCCGAGCGCGCCTCCGACGACCTTGAAAAGCGCCCCGGCTTCGGCATCACCGTCGCGACCGTCCTCCTCCCGGTCGTGATGATGCTGGCCAAGGCGCTGGTGGACATCGTCATCGACGACCCGGAGAACGCCACCCAGAGAGTTTTCGACGTCGTCGGCTCGCCGCTGATCGCGCTGCTCACCGCCGTCATCGTCGCGATGTTCACGCTCGGCCGGGCGGCCGGCTTCACCAAGGGCCGGATCGCCACCACCGTCGAGAAGTCGCTCGGCCCGATCGCCGGTGTGCTGCTGATCGTCGGCGCGGGCGGTGGCTTCAAGCAGACGCTGGTGGACGCGGGCGTCGGCCAGATGATCCTGGAGATCTCCAAGGACTGGAACATCTCCACCCTGCTGCTGGCCTGGCTGATCGCGGTCGCCATCCGCCTCGCGACCGGCTCCGCCACGGTGGCCACCATCTCCGCCGCCGGCCTGGTCGCCCCGCTCGCCGCCGATATGAGCCCCACACACGGAGCCCTGCTGGTCCTGGCCATCGGCTCCGGCTCGCTGTTCTTCAGCCACGTCAACGACGCCGGCTTCTGGATGGTCAAGGAGTACTTCGGCATGAACGTCGGCCAGACGCTCAAGACCTGGTCGGTGATGGAGACGCTGATCTCGGTCGTCGGGATCGGGTGCGTGCTGCTGCTGTCGTTGGTCCTGTAGGCAACTGCGCAGCCGGCGCGCGCCCTATGCCGTGCCCCATGGCGTGCCCCGTGTCGTGCCCCGTGTCTTGCCCCATGCCGTGCCTCCCATAGCGACGACGGACTGGTGCGGACGCGGGGCGGCGGAGAGCTCACAGCGCCTGATGAAAGGCTGGAGAGCATGGACTGGCAGTCTGAAAGCCCGGAACTCTGGGCGTTCTTGGGGTCACTGCACCGCGGCGAGACCCTGTCCGGCACGGTCGCGGCGATTGAACGGTTCGGCGTGTTCGTGGCCCTGGACGAGGGCCCCGAACATCCGGTCTTTCCCGGTGTCGGGTTCATCACGATCCCCGAACTGTCCTGGCGGCGGTTCGAAGCGGCTTCCGATGTCGTTCAGGTCGGACAGCGCGTTTCGTGCGAGTTCCTCCAGTTCGATACCTGGAACGCGGAGGCCAGGCTGTCCTTGTGCGCGACGCAGTCCGACCCCTTCCAGGCATTCGCCGAGTGCATCGCCGTGGGCCAGGAACTGCGCGGACGGGTCACCAAGCGGGTGCCGTTCGGTGTCTTCGTTCAAGTCGCTGACGGGATCGAGGGACTGGTCCATCGTCGAGAGCTCACATCGACGTCCGTGGAAGCTCCGGAAGACGTCGTCCAGGTCGGTGACGATGTCACGGTCGTCGTCACCGAAGTCGACCGAGAACGGCGCAGGCTGTTCCTCTCCCGACGGCAGGTCTCCCCTGATCTCCGATGACTCATCTGTGTGCCCGTCGCGGGCCAGGCGGGAGTTTGACGACACCCCCTAGCGAGGCGGACAAACGGGCCGGGTGCGGAGCCAGTACGAGCGGGCGGCGACGAGCAGTGCGACGCCGTAGAGAGCGAAGGCGGTGGCCCCGATCCAGCCCACCAGCAGGACGTCCGCGTCGGAGTGGAAGTCGCCGCGCCGGACGGGTAGTGCGCCGGCCGTGGCAAGGGCCAAGTAGCCGGATCCGAGCACGCCGTACGGCACCAGCGTGGCCGTGCCGATGAGTGCCGGGGTGAGCGGCAGCCAGCGGGGCACTCTCCTGTCGCGCAGGATCAGGGTCCAGCGGGGGAAAACCTGCCCCCAGGGCCGGATCAGTCCGAAGAGCAGGAACACGCCGAGTGCGGCGAGCAGCGCGGTGGGGTCCAGGCCCCAGGAATCCAGGGTGAGCCAGAGCCCGGAGGCTCCGTTCCGTTCGGAGTCGGCGTGCATCTCCGCGCTGCTCACCCCGGCGAACGCGCCGCCTGTCGCCCAGGTCACCTTCATCGCCGCGTACGGCAGGAACGCCAGGGTCCCGGCGTACGCGAAGAGGTGGACGCGGCGGGGTGCCGCGGAGGGGGCCGGTCTGATCACCTTCTCGTGCGCCCCGCCGCACCGGCCGCAGGCAGCGGACCGGTGGGAACGGGCGGTGGCGGCGAGCAGTACCGCGCCGAGCAGGCCGAGTGCGTGCTGCACGGCGGCGGGCGGACTGTCGACGCCTTGGCCGAGCAGCAGTCCCAGTACGTCCATGAGCAGGCCGAACGCCGAGGCCACGGACAGCCCGCAGGCCACCCACGGCAGCGCCCGCACCGCGGGCCGTTCCCTGTATCGCGCGGCGGCCGGCACCGCGACCGCCGCCAGCACTGTCACCGCGAAAACGAACCAATCGGCGGTCGGCCTGCTCATGTCCGCTGCGGCCGGCCTCGGAGCGGCGCCCCGGTCGGCGAGTGGCCGGCCGGCCAGTGCCCAGACCAGTGCGAGCCCGCCTTGGACCACGGCCCAGCAGAGCGTCGCGGGTCCCACCCAGCGCGGCCACTTGCGCCAGGTTTCACGTAACGACGCCCGCATCGTTGTGCGTTCGACATCGGTCATGCCCACAACGTCGCATCGGCCGACGCGGGCAACGTCGCCCCACGGGACGATCTCACTCCCTCTGACGGCCGAGGCGGACCCCCTACCGAGCCGGCTGCGGGGTGCCCGCCCCGAGACGTGCCTCCCAGTGCGCCGAGGGCGCCAAGTGCGCCAAGGACGCCGCCACATGTGCGGCCGCGTTCTCGGCCGGTGCCGCGAGGGCCAGGTAGCCGTCGGGGCGGATGAGGAAGACGGCGGGGGCGGTGCCGTAGGCGTTGGCGATGTGGCCGTCGGTGTCGATGAGGTCGGGGGAGGGACCGCCGACGCGGACGGTGCGCAGCAGGGCCGGATCGGTGGGCGGCAGGGCGGAACCGGTGGGCGGCGATGCCGGATTGAGGGCTGTGTCGCCGAGGGCGAGCAGGGTGAAGTGCGGGCCGCGGAAGGCGTCGAAGAGGTGGGTGGGGGTGCCGTCGGCCGTGGTGCACGGCGCGTCGGGGGCGCGGTCGCCGGCGTGCAGCGCGTCCTCGGGGACGTCCTCGCGGAGTTCCCGGGTGAGGGGGCTGTCGGGGTATCCGATGTCGAGTTGGTGGAGGTCCTTGCCGCGGCGCATGGAGCGGGAGCGGTGCAGCCGGGTGCTGGTGTCGAGGATGCGGGCGGCTATCGGGCGGCGCTCGGTCTCGTAGCTGTCGAGGAGGGCGTCCGGGGCGCCGTGCCGCAGGACCTGGCCGAGCTTCCAGCCGAGGTTGTAGCCGTCCTGGACGCTGGTGTTCAGGCCCTGGCCGCCGGCCGGGGAGTGGATGTGGGCCGCGTCGCCGGCGAGGAAGACCCGGCCGGTGCGGTAGCGGTCGGCCATGGCGGCTTTGGGGCGGTAGACGGACGCCCAGAGGACCTCGCGGATCTGGTCGCGGGCGAGGTGGGTGCCGGCCGCGATGCGGTCGCGTACGGCCTCGGGGGAGGTGTCCGGCTCGCGGTCCGGGTCCATGGTGAAGCACTGGAAGTGGTCGGTGCCGGCGAGCGGGAGCAGGGTGACGAAGCCGCCGTTCGGCAGGGGCCAGCTGTGCCAGTGGTCGCGGTCGAGGCCGTCGACCGCCACGTCCGAGAGCACCACGGCGCTCGGGGTGAGGGACGGTCCGCTCATGCCGATGCCGAGGGCTTTGCGTACGGTGCTGCGTCCGCCGTCGGCGGCGACCAGATAGGCGGCGCGGAGGGTCCGCACGCTGCCGTCGGTGCGACGGAGGCGGGCCTGGACGCCGTCCGAGTCCTGGGTGAAATCGATGAGTTCGGTGCCGAAGAGGATGCTGCCGTCGAGTTCCCACAGGCGTTCGTGGAGCAGCTCCAGGTTGCGCCACTGGGGGATCATCCACGCGTTGGAGTGCGGTGTGGAGGGGGTCGGGTCGACGTGTTCGAGCATCTCGTGGGTGGCGACGATCCGGCCGTCTTCCCAGGTGGCCCTGGGCGGGTAGAGGCCGCCGGCCGCCCGGACGGCGTCGAGTACGCCGAGGTCGTCGTAGACCTCCTGGGTGCGGGGCTGGAGTCCGGTGCCGCGGGCGCCCTGTGAGAGACGGTCCTGGCGCTCGACGATCAGGGCGCGTATGCCGCGCCGGGCGAGGTCGATGCCGAGGGCGAGGCCGGTCGGGCCGGCGCCGGCGATCAGTACGTCGACGGAGGTGTCGTCGGAGGTGGCGTCGAAGGTGCCGTCGGGAGTGGCGCCGGGAGTGACTTCGTGGGTAAGGGCAGCACTCGGGACGTCCTTAACGTTGTTAAGTTCCATGCTTCCGAGCATGTGCTTAACGGTGTTAAGTTGTCAATATGGCTTTGCGACTTGACCGGAACCTCGTGGTGGAAACCGCCCTGGGCCTGCTGAACGAGGTGGGTCTGGAAGGGCTCACGCTGCGCCGGATCGCGAAGGAGCTGAACGTCCAGGCACCCGCGCTGTACTGGCACTTCAAGAACAAGCAGGCGCTGCTGGACGAGATGGCCACCGAGATGTTCCGGCGGATGACCGGGACCCTGCTGGCGGGGGGTCCCGGCTCGGCCGGGTTCGGCGGTACCTGGCAGGAGACGGTCATTGTCAGCTGCTCGGAGTTGCGCCGCGAACTGCTCGGATATCGCGACGGCGGCAAGGTCTTCAGCGGTATGCGGATGACCGACGAGAGTTACGCCGCGCCGCTCGAAACGCTCATGGGCCGGTTCACCGACGCGGGCTTCCCGCTGGCCGACGCGGCGCGCGCGTGGTGGACCGCGTACAACTTCACGATCGGCCTGGTGATCGAGGAGCAGTCGGTCTATCCGGACCCGGGCGATCCGGAGGCCCGCGATCCGGAGAGTCGTGATCCGGCCTACGACATCGACAGCCGCGAGCAGCGGCTCGGCGGGGGGTATCCGCTCGCGGCGCGGGCCGGCCAGGCGCTGTTCGGCGACATCGAGCAGAACTTCGAGGTCGGGCTGCGCATCATCGTCGCGGGCATCGAAGCCACCATGAGCCGGCGCGCGGGGAGTTGAGCGGCGGCGGGGCGCCGGCCGGCGCCCCGCCCCTCAGGCCGTCGGCCGCTTCGGGTCGATCGACCGCCGCAACACGGGCGTGAGGGGACGCTCCACCCACCGGTGCAGCACCCACGCCAGCAGCAGCATCAGGCCGACGGTCAGCATCAGCGTGGCGTACGAGGGCAGGCCGAAGTCGTGGTGCAACGTGCGCACGACGACCCAGCCCAGATGCTCGTGCACCAGGTAGAACGGGTAGGTCAGCGCGCCCGCCACGGTCAGCCAGCGCCAGTTCGCCCACCGCAGTTTGCCCAGGGCGACGGCCGCGACCAGCGCGAATCCGATCGTCACGACGGCGATGATGCCGGCCGACGAGCGGTAGGAGAAGCCGGTGGCGGACTCCGAGTGCCAGAGCCGGACGACCGAGTAATGCTGTCCGATCAGCCAGCTGACCAGCACTATCGTCCAGGCGACCGGATCGCGGGAGCCGTAGCGGTGCAGCAGGAAGAGGCCTACGCCGCCGATGAAGAACGGGGCGTACTCCGGCATCAGGACGACGTTGAGGAACGGCTCGTTCGCGGCCTGGGCGAGGGCCGCGGCCAGTGTCCAGCCGGCGCAGAAGAGGACCACCCGGCCGCGGGTGGCGCCCGGCAGCACGACGCAGAGCGCGAAGAGCGCGTAGAACCGCATCTCGGCCCAGAGCGTCCAGCACACGCCCAGGACCCGGTCCACGCCGAGCGGCTGTTGCAGCATGGTCAGGTTCGTCAGCACATCGCTGGGTGCCAGCGCTTCGTACGCGACCCAGGGGAGTGCGAAGACCGCGGTGACCAGCAGGATCGCGGCCCAGTACGCCGGGTAGAGGCGGGAGACGCGGGAGGCGACGAAGGCGCGCAGTGTCCGGCCCCAGCCGCTGAGGCAGATGACGAAGCCGCTGATCACGAAGAAGATCTGCACGCCCAGGCAGCCGTACGCGAACAGGCCTGAGGCGGTGGGGAACTGCTGCGCGGGCGACCCGCCCCAAGCCTGGGATATCTCGCCGTCGCGGCCCGCGTAGTGGTACGCGGCGACCATCAGGGCGGCGAGCAGCCGCAGTCCGTCCAGCGCGCGCAGCCGCGATGCGCCGCCGCGGCTGCGCATCGGTATGACGGGGTTAGGGGCGGTGGTGGCGGCGTCCGGCGCGACGGGTCGCGCGCCGGACGTCAGCTGAGGGGTGGTCATCCGAACGCGGCCCGCTTCTTCAGGCGCCGCTGTACGGCCCGCGCCCGGCGCGCGACCCGGCGCACGGTGGCGTTGCGCGGGATGAACGACAGCTGGGACGGGATCGCGCCGGGCAGCGCCAGCGAGGTGAGCCGGCGGCGCTTGAAGTAGCGCCGGGTGCGCTGGTCGAGGTGGGTCGCGAGATAGCGCTCGGCGACCGGGCGCAGACTGGGGTAGATCTGGTGCTGCATGGCGTAGCCGACCGCGGTGACCAGGCCGCCGATGTCGGTGGTGTTGGGGTCCGGGCGCTCGCCGCGGTCGCCGAGGTCGGGCACCAGCGCGTCCACGATCGTGACCGGGATGCGGTTGCTGTTCTGGTACGGCGTGAGCCGCTCCAGCAGCAGCCCGGTGCCGGTCCGGGCGGTCGGCAGGTCGTAGAAGGCGGCGGCGGTCAGCAGCGCCGTGGAGAAGCAGCCGACGACCAGCGCGGGACGCATCCGCTGGTAGAGGACCTCGGCCAGCACCGGGCTGTCCAGCACGGTCAGCTCGATGTCCAGCTTCTCGGCCTCCCGCTCCAGCATCCGGGACCAGCGGGCCGGCGCGGACGGGTGCGGTTTGAAGACGATCTCGCGGTGGCCTCGTTCGACGGCGCCGCGCACCATCCGTACGTGCAGGTCCTCTTCCTCCTCCGGGGTGAGGATGCCCAGCGCGGAGAGGTACTGGCCGAGCAGTAGCGCGGCACCCGACGGCACGTCCAACTCGCCGCTGGCGTCGGAGAGTTCGGCCAGCACCTTGGTGAAGGCGTCGGTCGGTACGGTCTGCGGCTCGACACCGAACTCGGTGAGGAGGAGGGGGGTCAGGCCCGGCACCAGGTCCAGGTGCAGCAGGCGGTTGATGCGGGTGCCGATCAGCGGGTCGAGCTTGTTGCGGGTGGGGCCGTAGCTCATCAGGCCGTCGGCGTAGACGTCGATGGGCGCGTCCGGGAACAGCTGGGCCAGCGCCATCGCCGGGTTGACCTGGATGGATTCCACGATCAGCTCGACCTGGGAGTCGCCCAGGCCCCACAGGAGCCGCAAGTACCGCTCCCACAGCGGGACATCGTCCGGTCGCGGGGACCAGCCACCGGGGTGGAACGGGCTGATCGTCTCGTTCCACGACAGCACCCGGTCGAAGCGGCCCCGCAGCTGCGCGAAGCCCGGCATGGTGTCCAGCGACGGGGTGGTCTCGGGGGTGGTGGCGTTGTTGCTGAGCAGCAGCAGCCGGCGGTCGGCCGGCTCGAAGCCGTCGGCGTCCAGTGCGGCGGCGAGCGTCGCCGCGCCGTACAGCGTGGACGCCATGAAGATCTGGGTACGGGGCCGGTTGGGCATCAGGCGGCGACCTCCGCCGGGACCGGGCGGCGGCGCAGTCGCCGCAGCCGGGACGCGCGCTGCACATCCATGGAATCCAGTGCTTCCTTCAGTACGTCCTGCGGCATGCGTTTCATCGCCGCGGCACTCATCGAACGCAATTTCTTGGCGACCTGCGGTTCGAACCGCTCGATCGAGCCGAGATGGTGGGAAATGATCGCGCAATAGGTGCGCACTGCCTTCGGGAGCAGCAGATGCGCATCACGGTCTTGTGCGGTTTCTTCGATCACCTGGTCGAAGGCGCGGATAAAGTCCAATTGCCGCACGTCTCCGATCTGGGTGAGCGAGGACGCCACCCCGCGCCGGTAGAAG
The DNA here is from genome assembly GCF_040654775.1 of Streptomyces sp. NPDC050636. Taxonomy (NCBI): domain Bacteria; kingdom Bacillati; phylum Actinomycetota; class Actinomycetes; order Kitasatosporales; family Streptomycetaceae; genus Streptomyces; species Streptomyces sp. NPDC050636. The sequence continues at coordinate 14,510 of NZ_JBFAIP010000006.1, read as the reverse complement.
ACGCCGAGCAGCCCGACCACCGCCATGGACTGTGCCTCGCGGTGCAGCCGCCAGATCCACGGGCGGTCCTCCGCGGTGCGCAGCCCGTGCCGGAAATGCAGCACCCCGTCGTCCAGCAGCCTGCGGTGGTAGATACCGGCCCAGGCGAAGGCGTAGTCGACGGAGGTGGAGCGGTCGGCGGGCAGGATCAGGTCGCGGGGGTCCATGACGACGCCGCGCTTGCCGTGCGGGACGCGGTGGACGGTACGGGCGCGGGCGGTGCACTGGACATGGTCGGTGCGGACGAAGTCGCACCCCAACTCCTCGATGGCGCCGAGGAGTTCCTCGAAGTAGCCGGGGGCCAGCCAGTCGTCGCCGTCGAGGAAGGTGACGTATTCGCCGCGCGCCTCGTCCAGGCCGGTGTTGCGGGCGGTGGCCAGGCCGCCGTTCTTCTCGTGCCGTAGGAGTCTGGCGCCCGGCAGCTCGCGCTCGGCGCGCTGCAGGATCTGCGGCGTCTCGTCGCGCGAGCAGTCGTCGACGAGGAGGAATTCAAAGTCCTCGCGGGCGTTCGCCGCCAGGCTTTTCAGGGTGTCGGGCGCGTATGTCTGCACGTTGTAGAACGGCACGATGACGGAGAGCTTAACCACCCGGGTGACGTTAGGGGCGGAGTCGGCATTCGTCTTTACGTGGTGCGGACTTCAAGGTGAACGAAGAATGGCGGGATGGTTAACCGGGCTGATAAACGAGCCGGTTCGCCATTCGTCGACCCGCTGTTAACCCTTTGTTGCGACCCAGTTGGCCCGCGAAACGGAATGCCTTCCTAGCGTCTGCGACGTGCCATCACGTACCAGTTCTTCGCCGCGGGTCGCCGTACTCGCCGACTCGGACACTCGGTGGAAATGGGGCGCTTTGACAGCGTACCGCATCCAATCGGACATCCGGCTCGACGGTTATCTGCTCCGCGGCCGCGCCACTCCCACGGTCCGCCAGCTCGAAGAGGTCGGCGCCCGTGCGGATTCCCTGCGCGAAATCAGAGGCGTCGCCTTCTTGGAGCAGATGAAGGACAGCGTCCGGTCCATTGACCGTACGCAATATGACGTCGTCGTGCTGGCCTGTGTAGGCGGCGCGGTGCAGGCGATGCTGCACGGCCTGGCCCGCGCCTGGCGCGGCGCCGACACCCGGCCCGTCGTCGTCACCGGCTATGTCGGAGTCGTCTACGAGAAGCTTGCCGACGGGCTGCTGCTGCGGCACGGCGCGGATGTCGTGCTCGCCAACTCCCGGCACGACGCGGACCGGTTCCGCGACGTCTACCGGGGTGTCGGCGCCGATGACAGCAGCGTCGTCGAATGCGCCCTCCCCTTCCTCGGGGGCGAGCGCTACAAGGGTCACTGCGACACCGAAGGACGTGACCCCTACACCGTGGTGTTCGCCGCCCAGCCCTCCGTCCCGGAGAGCCGCGCGGACCGTACGTACCTGCTGCGCAGGGCGGTTGAGCACGCCCGCAAGCACCCCGACCGCGAGGTGCTGATCAAGCTCCGCAGCAAGCCGGGCGAGCACACCACGCACATCGAGGAACTGCCGTACCAGAAGCTCGCCGCCAAGGCGCCGGCCGGACTGCCGTCCAACTGCCGCCTGGTGTACGGGAACATGGGCGAGGTCCTGGACCGCACCGACCTGATGGTGACGGTCAGCTCGACCGCCGCCCTGGAGTCCCTGCACCGCGGCATCCCCACCGCCGTCCTCACCGACCTCGGCATCCGCGAGGTCCTCGGCAACCACCACTTCCTCGGCTCCGGCTGCCTCGCCTCCTGGGACGAGCTGGACGCCGGGCACCGCCCGGAGCCCGACCCCGAGTGGCTGGCCCGCCAAGGCGTGGCTGCCGACGGTTCGTACGACACGGCCTTCGACGCGGCCCGCGCCCGGGTCACCGAGCTGCGCACCGCCGACCGGCTGCCGCCGCTCACCCCGTACTACACACCCCGCACCGCCCCCGGCTACCTCCCCGGCATCCTCGCCCGGCACGGCCTGGACCCGCACGGCGAGCCGGTCGCAGGCCACGCGGACGCGCCCGAGGAGCCCGGCGGACTGCGCCGGGTCGCCCGCGACACCGTCCGCGAGGCCGCCCGCGGCGCCTACCGCCACGGCGTCCAGCGCGTCGCCCCGGCCATCCGCCGCTGGGGGCAGCTGTGACCGCCCTTGCCCCCCGCCCTACTGAGGAGCCCGCAATGCCACCCACTGTCGTGGCCGTCATCCCCGCCCGCGGCGGATCCAAGGGCGTGCCCGCCAAGAACCTCGCTCCCGTCGGGGGCGTGCCCCTGGTGGCCCGCGCGGTCCGCGCATGCCGGGCATCCCGCCTGGTCACCGATGTGATCGTGTCCACCGATGACGCCGGGATCGCGGCCGCCGCACGCGGCGCCGGAGCGGTCGTCGTACGGCGCCCCGGCGACATCGCGGGCGACACCGCCACCAGCGAGGCCGCGGTGCTGCACGCCATGGACGCGTACGAGGCCGAGCACGACACGACCGTCGACGCCGTGCTCCTCGTCCAGTGCACCAGCCCCTTCATCGCCCGCGAGGACATCGACGGGGTGGCCGCCGCGGTCGTCGAGGGCGGTGCGGACAGCGCGCTGACCGTCGCCCCGTTCCACGGGTTCGTCTGGCGCGACGCCGAGCCGGAAGCGGGCAGCACCGACGGCGGCCACGGCGTCAACCACGACAAGTCCTTCCGGCCCCGCCGCCAGGACCGCCCCCAGGACCTGTTGGAGACCGGCGCCGCCTACGCCATGGAGGCGACCGGCTTCCGCGCCGGCGGCCACCGCTTCTTCGGCCGTACGGAACTCGTCCGCACCGACCCCGCCCGGGTGCTGGAGATCGACGATCCGCACGACCTCGCCCGCGCCCGCGCGCTCGCGCCGCTGCTCGACGCCCCGCGTCCCGGCGCCCTCGCTGGTGCTTCCCCCACCCACCTCCCGGTCATCGACGACATCGACGCGGTGGTACTCGACTTCGACGGCACCCAGACGGACGACCGGGTGCTGATCGACACCGATGGACGGGAGATCGTCGCCGTGCACCGCGGTGACGGCCTCGGCATCGCCGCGCTGCGCAAGGCGCAGCTCAAGCTGCTGATCCTGTCCACGGAGCAGAACCCGGTCGTCGCCGCACGGGCCCGCAAGCTGCAGGTTCCCGTTCTGCACGGCATCGACCGCAAGGACCTCGCCCTCAAGCAGTGGTGCGAGGAGCAGGGCGTCGCGCCCGAGCGGGTGCTCTACGTCGGCAACGACGTCAACGACCTCCCGTGCTTCGACCTCGTCGGCTGGCCGGTGGCCGTCGCCGGGGCGCACGACGTGGTGCGCGGCGCGGCCCGTGCGGTCACCGCCACACCCGGAGGCAGCGGCGCCATCCGCGAGATCGCCGCCTGGCTCCTGGGCCCGTCGCTGTAACCCCCACCCGCCCGTCCCTGTAACCCCTCCGATCCCCCCCGCACACCCTCATATCAACCACGAAGGAACCTCCCCATGAGCAGCAACTCCCGCCTCCGCAACCTCGGCAACCGCGAGGCCGGCCCCGGCCGCCCCGTCTACGTCACCGGCGAGATCGGCATCAACCACAACGGCGACCTGGAGAACGCGTTCGCGCTGATCGACGCCGCCGCCGACGCCGGCTGTGACGCCGTGAAGTTCCAGAAGCGGACCCCGGAGGTCTGCACCCCGCGCGACCAGTGGGAGATCGAGCGCGACACCCCGTGGGGCCGCATGACCTACATCGACTACCGCCACCGTGTGGAGTTCGACGAGGACGGCTACCGCGCCATCGACGAGTACTGCAAGAAGCGCGGCATCGCCTGGTTCGCCTCCCCGTGGGACGTCGAGTCGGTCGCCTTCCTGGAGAAGTTCGACGTGCCCTGCTACAAGGTCGCCTCCGCCTCGCTCACCGACGACGAGCTGCTGCGCGCCATGCGCGCCACCGGCCGCACCGTCATCCTCTCGACGGGCATGTCCACCCCCAAGCAGATCCGGCACGCCGTCGAGGTCCTGGGCAGCGACAACATCCTGCTGTGCCACGCCACCAGCACCTACCCGGCCAAGGCCGAGGAGCTCAACCTGCGCATGATCAACACCCTGCAGGAGGAGTACCCGAACGTCCCGATCGGCTACAGCGGCCACGAGACCGGCCTGCAGACCACCCTCGCCGCGGTCGCCCTCGGCGCCACCTTCGTCGAGCGCCACATCACCCTCGACCGCGCCATGTGGGGCTCCGACCAGGCCGCCTCCGTCGAGCCCGGCGGTCTGACCCGCCTGGTCCGCGACATCCGCACCATCGAGGAGTCCCTCGGTGACGGCGTCAAGAAGGTCTACGAGAGCGAGCTCGGCCCGATGAAGAAGCTGCGCCGCGTCGCCGGTGTGGTCGCCGAAGCCGAGTCCGCAGAGGGTTCGGACGCCGACCGCGAGCCGGCAGCTGTCTGACGGTCGACAGGAGCCCCACATCGTGAGCTCACCCGAGGGGACCCGCGCCGAGCCGACCGCGGCCGGTTCGCAGGTCCCGCCCCAGGAGACGGCGGGTACTCCCGCCCGCCGTCTCCTGGGGGTGCCCCGGCAGTGCAGGAGACACATGCCCGACGGTGACCAGGCCCGCGCGGCCGCCACGGAGACCGGCACCCTCGCCTTCGTCGAGAGCCCGGTGCAGCTGCTCAACGTCCTGGAATGGGCGCACACCGCAGAGGCCACCGCGGTCACCGTCGTCGTGCTCTCCCCGCACGACCCGATGACCCGCGGCCAGCTCCGCCGGATGGCCGAACTCGCCCGCGACGAAGGCCATGCGGTGCGCTGGGAGGAGGCCCGCGGTGGCCCCACCGCCCCGGTCCGCACCATCGGCGGGCTCACCCCGCTGCTGCGCCGCGCCCGCCGCGTCGTCATCGGCGACCCGTTCTCCCGCTACGTCCAGCTGCTGCTCACCCTCACCCGGGCACGCGATCTGGTCGTGGTCGACGACGGCACCGCCACCATGGAGTTCATCTCCCAACTCGCCCGCGGCGAACGGCTGGTGCGCTGGCACCGGCACGGCAGCGGACGCGGCCCCCGGGACCTCGTCTTCGCGCCGTTCTCGGCCACCGCGCGCCGCCGGCTCACCCCGGCGCCGGAAGGCGGCCGCCGCACCGTCGGCCTCTTCAGCTCGATGCCGGTCGACGCGCCGCCCGGCGTCCACGTCACCACCAACGAATTCGCCTGGACCCGCGAGCGCTTCGGCCCGCCCCGGCTCACCCGCGCCGCCGACATCGTCGGCACCTCGCTGGTCGAAACCGGCGTCGTCGACGAGGACCGCTACCTGGAGGCGGTCCGCGCGCTGGCCCGTACGCACAGCGCCACCCGCTACTTCGCGCACCGCCGGGAGAGCACCGACAAGCTGCGCCGGCTCACCCAGGAAACCGGTCTGGAGGTCGTACGCCCCGATCTGCCGCTCGAACTGATCGCCCGGCGCGGCCCCATCGGACGGCTGATCGTCAGCTTCCCGTCAACGGTGGTGCACACCCTGCCGCTCGCCCTGCTCGGTACCGAGGTGAAGGTCGCCGTGTGTGACATCGATCCGGCCTGGCTGACGACCAACGCGTCACCGCGCGCCCAGGGTTTCCTGGACGGGGTCACCGGCACCGCCCGCGACGTGCAGCGACTCCAGTTCGGGCAGCAGATGGCCGCCGGATGAAGCCCTACTGCATACCCCTGTCGCACATACTCCATGCGCCGGGCGGCGTAGATTTTCTTCCCCTATGGGGCTGAACTTTTGTTGATCGAGGGTCAGTTGCCCCCTCCAGCCCCGTAACCTTCAACGGGTGAACCAACTGATGTCCCTCGATGCCGACTCCGTTGATACCACCGACACCCCCGCCGGGAACGCCCTCCCAGGCGCCCTGCCCGAGGAGCTGTGCGCCGAACTCATCGCCTTCCGCCGTGACTTGCACATGCACCCCGAGCTCGGCAACCAGGAGTTCCGGACCACCGCGGCGATCAGGGAGCGTCTGGAGCAGGCGGGCCTCAGGCCCCGCGTCCTGGACATCGGTACGGGCCTCGTATGTGACATCGGTACGGACTCCGGGGCCGTCGGCCCGCTGCTGGCCCTGCGCGCGGACATCGACGCGCTGCCCATCCCGGACACCAAGACCGTCGCCTACCGCTCCACGGTCCCCGGCCGCGCGCACGCCTGCGGTCATGACGTCCACACCACCGTCGTCCTCGGCGCGGGCCTGGTGCTCGCCGAGCTGGCCCGCGCGGGGCTGCTGCCGCGCCCGGTGCGGCTGATCTTCCAGCCCGCCGAGGAAGTGCTGCCGGGCGGCGCCACGGATGTCATCGAATGCGGCGTCCTGGACGGCGTCGGCCGGATCCTCGCCGTGCACTGCGATCCCCGGGTCGACGCCGGCCGGATCGGGCTGCGTACGGGAGCGATCACCTCGGCCTGCGACCGGCTGGAGGTCGAACTGGACGGCCCCGGCGGGCACACCGCGCGCCCGCATCTGACCACCGACATGGTCACCGCCGCGGCGCGGATCGCCCTCGATGTGCCGGCCCTGCTCGCCCGCCGGGTGGACGCGCGGGCGGGCCTCGCCGTCACCTGGGGCCGGCTGGAGTCCGGGCACGCCTGCAATGTGATCCCGCAGCATGCCGAGCTGTCCGGCACCGTCCGGTGTCTTGATCTCGCCGCCTGGCGCGAGGCCCCGGACCTGGTGCATGCCGCGATCGACGAGCTCGCCACGCTGCACGGCGCGAAGTCGCAGATCAACTATGTGCGCGGGGTGCCGCCGGTGGTCAACGAGCCGGTCAGCGCCCAGCTGCTGAACGACGCGATGGCCGCCCGGCGCGGCGCCCACACCGTCGAGGACACCGAGCAGTCCCTGGGCGGCGAGGACTTCTCCTGGTACCTGGAGCACGTCCCGGGCGCGATGGCCCGGCTCGGGGTGCGGCCGCCCGGCGAGGTCTCGCGGCGCGACCTGCACCGCGGGGACTTCGATGTGGACGAGCGGGCGATCACGGTGGGTGTGGAGATGTTCACCGCGGCGGCGCTGATCGACGGGTAAGGGCTGTCCGGTGGGTCGGGGCCGCGGGTCGGCCATGATCCACCGGACGGGTCCCAGCCGCCCGTAACCCCGCGGTCAGCTCCCGTTCGCGACGATCCGATAACGGCTTCCAGCCTCCCCTTTATCTGGCATCTACGCGCGTTACGATGCCGCGGAATCAGCGCCGACGGAGGCGCTACGAGCCAAAGGGGCCCCACGTGCGCCGGGTATCCAAGATCGTTGCCGCGGGCATCGCCACCGCGGCCCTCACTGTCTCGCTGAGTGCCTGCGGCGAGTCGTCCACCGAGTCCGGTGGCAAGGACAAGGGCGTCGGACTCGCCTTCGACGTCGGCGGCCGGGACGACCACTCGTTCAACGAGGCGGCGGCCCGTGGTGTGGACAAGGCCGAGAAGGACCTCGGCGTGAAGTCCAAGCTGATGACCGCCAAGAACGGCGAGACCGAGGCGGACCGCGAGCAGCGGCTGTCCTCGCTGGCCGAGGCGGGCTACAACCCCGTCATCGGTGTCGGCTTCAACTACGGCAAGTCCGTCAACAAGGTCGCCAAGGACTTCCCGAAGACCACCTTCGGCGTCGTCGACTCCCCCTCCGAGGCCAAGAACGTCTACGGCATGGTCTTCGCCGAGCACGAGGGTTCCTACCTCGCCGGTGTCGCCGCCGCGCTGAAGAGCAAGACCCACAAGGTCGGCTTCATCGGCGGTGTGAACAACGCGCTGATCCAGAAGTTCCAGGCCGGCTTCGAGCAGGGCGTCAAGGACACCGACCCCAAGACGAAGGTCACCTCCGAGTACCTCTACGCCAACGACGACAAGGGCTTCAACGACCCGGCCGCCGCGAAGGGCAAGGCCAAGGGCATGCTCGACGCCGGCATCGACGTCATCTACACCGCGGCCGGCCAGTCCGGCAATGGCTCGATCGAGACGGTCGCCGGCAAGAAGGGCACCTGGGCGATCGGCGTCGACTCCGACCAGTACCTGCAGCCGGGCCTGGCCAAGTACAAGAGCTCGATCCTCACGTCGGTGATGAAGAACGTCGACGTGGCGGTATACGACCTGGTCAAGAGCGTGGATGACAAGAAGCCGCTGAACGGCAACAAGAGCTACACGCTCAAGGACGACGGTGTGCGGCTGTCCACCTCGGGCGGCTTCATCGACGACCTTCAGGCCAAGATCGACGCGGCGAAGAAGAAGATCGCGTCGGGCGACGTGAAGGTCAGCGACACGCCCGCCAAGCAGTAGGTCTTTCCCGGGCCGGGCGCGGCGGCCACCACGCCGCCGCGCCGGGCCTGTTCGCCGGGGCACCCCGGCAGCCTTTTGATTTTTTCGGCGTCAACGCTACGCGCGTAGCGTGAAGTTGGCGCGATATCGTCACCTCCCCGCTCCTCCGACCACTCCCTGCCCCCGAGGAGAGTGCGCCATCAAAGCGTCCAGCAGTCCCCAGGCAGACAGCGCCCCCGCCGCGGCACCGGCGGTGGAACTCCGCGGGATCACCAAGCGGTTCCCGGGCGTCGTCGCCAACCACGACATCGACATCACCGTCCACCGCGGCACCGTGCATGCGCTGGTCGGCGAGAACGGCGCGGGCAAGTCCACGCTGATGAAGATCCTCTACGGCATGCAGAAGCCGGACGAGGGCACCATCGGCATCGACGGCGAACAGGTCAGCTTCCACAGCCCGGCCGACGCCATCGCCCGCAACATCGGCATGGTGCACCAGCACTTCATGCTCGCCGACAACCTCACCGTCCTGGAGAACATCGTTCTCGGCGGCGAGAAGCTGCACGGCATCAGCGGCAAGGCCCGCGCCGAGATCATCAAGATCTCCGACCGCTACGGCCTCGGTGTCCGCCCCGACGTCCTCGTCGAGGACCTCGGCGTCGCCGACCGCCAGCGGGTGGAGATCCTCAAGGTTCTCTACCGCGGTGCCCGTACGCTCATCCTCGACGAGCCGACCGCGGTCCTGGTCCCGCAGGAGGTCGACGCGCTCTTCGACAACCTGCGCGAGCTCAAGGCCGAGGGCCTGACCGTCATCTTCATCTCCCACAAGCTGGGCGAGGTGCTCTCGGTCGCCGACGACATCACCGTCATCCGGCGCGGCACCACCGTCGCCTCCGTCGTCCCCAGCGAGACCACGCCCAAGCAGCTCGCCGAGCTGATGGTCGGCACCGAACTGCCCTCGCCGCAGACCCGCGAGTCCACCGTCACGGACGTGGAGATGCTGAAGGTCGAAGGGCTGCGGCTGACCACCGCCGATGCGGAGGGGGTGGAGCGCACCGTCCTGGACGATGTGTCGCTGACCATCCACAAGGGCGAGGTCCTGGGCATCGCGGGTGTGGAGGGCAACGGCCAGGCCGAACTGGTCGAGGCCATCATGGGCATGCGTGACCCGGACGGCGGCACCATCACGCTGGACGGCACCGACATCAGCCATCTGCCCACCCGCACCCGGCGCGAGGACGGCATCGGCTACATCCCCGAGGACCGCCACCGGCACGGCCTGCTGCTGGAAGCCCCGCTGTGGGAGAACCGCATCCTGGGCCATGTCACCGAAAAGCCCAACGCCAAGGGCCGGCTGCTCGATTTGAAGGCCGCCCGAGCCGACACCAAGCGGATCGTCGACGAGTACGACGTCCGCACCCCCGGCATCGAGGTCACCGCGGCCTCGCTCTCCGGCGGCAACCAGCAGAAGCTGATCGTCGGCCGCGAGATGAGCCACCACCCCAAGCTGCTGATCGCCGCGCACCCCACCCGGGGCGTGGACGTCGGCGCCCAGGCGCAGATCTGGGACCAGATCCGCACCGCCCGCCACGAGGGTCTCGCCGTACTGCTGATCTCGGCCGACCTGGACGAGCTGATCGGCCTGTCCGACAGCCTGCGGGTGATGTACCGCGGCCGGCTCGTCGCGGACGCGGACCCCGCCACCATCACCCCGGAGGAGCTGGGCTCGGCCATGACCGGCGCCGCCAGCGGCCATCTCGCCCATTCCGACAGCGACTCCGCCGCGGACTCGGAGCCGCGCTCGTCCCAGGAGGGGGAGTCCGAGTGAAGAAGCTCGACAAGAACAAGCTGATCCTGGGCATCGCCGCGCCCGTGCTGGCGATCGTCGCGGCGCTGGCCATCACCTCGGTGATCATCCTGGCCACCGGCAAGGACCCGATCTACGCCTACACGGTGATGGTCGACTTCGGTTCCAAGAGCGACAGCCAGGTCTGGATCATCAACAAGGCGGTCCCGTACTACCTGTCCGCGCTGGCCGTCGCCATCGGCTTCCGGATGAACCTCTTCAACATCGGCGTCGACGGCCAGTACCGCATCGCGGCCTTCTTCGCCGCGGTGGTCGGCGGTGCGCTGACCCTCCCCGGCTTCCTCCAGATCCCGATCATCATCATCGTCGCGATGCTGGTCGGCTCGGTCTGGGCGGGCATCGCGGGCCTGCTGAAGACCACCCGCGGCGTCAGCGAGGTGATCACCACGATCATGCTGAACGCCATCGCGGCCGCGGTCATCGGCTACTTCCTCCAGGAAGGCCGGCTGGCGCGGAAGGATGGCAACCTCTTCCACACGCCCAACCTCCCTGACTCCAGCCACTTCTTCACCATCCCCACCACCCCCGACCCCATCGACGGCTTCATCGTCATCGCCGTCATCGTCGGCTTCGCGTACTGGTTCGTGCTCAACCGCACCCGCTTCGGCTTCGACCTGCGGACGGTCGGCCAGTCCGAGTCCGCGGCCGAGGCGGGCGGCGTCAACGTCAAGCGCATGATCGTCACTTCCATGCTGCTGTCCGGCGCCGCGGCCGGCCTGATCGGCATGCCGACGCTGCTCGGCGTCTCGTACAACTACGGCACCGACTTCCCCGTCGGCATCGGCTTCACCGGTATCGCCATCGCGCTGCTGGGCCGTAACCACCCGGTCGGGATGGCCGCCGGCGCGCTGCTGTGGGGCTTCCTCGAACGCACCGGCACCCAGCTCGAATTCGAGGAGTACGAGCAGGAGATCGTCGGTGTGATGCAGGGCGTCATCGTGCTGTGCGTCGTCATCGCCTACGAAGTCGTGCGTCGCTACGGCCTCAGACTCCAGCAGCGGCAGGTCGGCGAGGAGCTCGCCGCCCAGGCCCGCAAGACCGACAAGGCGGAGGTGTCCTCGTGAGCACGAACCTCACGGCCCCGGTCGACCCGGCCACCGGGCATGTGCACAAGCACAAGCACAAGACCCGGGCCAGGCTCAGCTACCCCAAGATCCTGTTGATCATCTCGGGCAGCCTGATCCTGCTGTCCCTGCTGCGGATCGTCACCGGCGCCGACAACCTGACCGGATCCGGCCAGTACACCGCCGCGCTCAACGCCGCCGTGCCGATCGGCCTGGCCGGCCTCGGCGGTCTGTGGTCCGAGCGCTCCGGCGTGATCAACATCGGCCTCGAAGGCATGATGATGCTCGGCGCGTTCTCCGCGGGCGCGGTCGGCTGGCAGCACGGCCCCTGGGCCGCGGCGCTGGCCGGTGTCATCGGCGGCGCGCTCGGCGGACTGCTGCACGCGCTCGCCACCGTCACCTTCGGCGTCGACCACATCATCTCCGGTGTCGCCATCAACATCATGGCGCTCGGCCTGACCCAGTTCCTCGCCAAGCTGTGGTTCGGCGCGGAAGGCAGCGCGGCAGCGGCCGCCGGCGGCAACGACAAGCAGTCGCCGCCGATGGCCGATATGCCGACGTTCACCGTCCCCGGGCTGTCCGACTGGCTCTACTCCATCGAGCAGCACCACTGGTTCCTGGTCTCCGACACGGCAGGCATCGCCGGCTCCCTGGTCACCAACGTCTCCTGGCTGACCCTGGTGACCGTCGGCATCTTCGTGCTGACCTTCTTCGTCCTGTGGCGCTCCGCCTTCGGCCTGCGGCTGCGCTCCTGCGGCGAGGGCCCGATCGCGGCCGAGTCGCTGGGTGTCAACGTCTACCGCTACAAGTACGCGGCGGTGGCCGTATCCGGCGCGCTGGCCGGCCTCGGCGGCGCGTTCCTCGCGATCTACGTCCACATCTTCCAGGACGGCCAGACCGGCGGCCGCGGCTATATCGGCCTCGCCACCATGATCTTCGGCAACTGGCGGCCGGGCGGCGTCGCCATGGGCGCCGGCCTGTTCGGCTTCATGGACGCGCTCCAGCTGCGCGGCGGCGGCCCCACCGTCCACGCGCTGCTGCTCCTGCTCGCCGTTCTGCTGGTCGGCCTGGCGCTGTGGAAGCTGCGCGGCGGACAGCGCACCCAGGCCGTGATCAGCCTGGTCGCCGCCGCGCTGCTCGCCCTCTGGTACACCACCACCGACACGGTCCCGCTGGAGATCGTCGGCGTCGCCCCGTACATCGCCACGCTGCTGGTGCTCTCGTTGGCCGCGCAGCGACTGCGGCCGCCGAAGGCCATCGGCAAGATCTACAGAAGAGGCCAAGGCAAGTGAGGACTCCCGACTGGGAGTCGCTGCGCGCGCAGGCCCGGGACGCGATGTCCCGGGCCTACGCCCCGTACTCCGGCTTTCCCGTCGGTGCCGCCGCCCTGGTGGACGACGGCCGCACCGTCACCGGCTGCAATGTCGAGAACGCCTCGTACGGACTCGCTCTGTGTGCCGAATGCGGCCTGATCTCCGCCCTGTTCGCGGGCGGCGGCGGCCGGCTGACCGCCTTCACCTGTGTCGACGGCGAGGGAGAACTCCTCGTCCCGTGCGGCCGCTGCCGCCAGCTCCTCTACGAGCACGGCGGCCCGGAGCTCCAGGTCGACACGGCCGCCGGCATCCGGCCGCTGGCGGAACTGCTGCCGGACGCGTTCGGCCCGGGGCACCTGGTCAGGTAGCGCGCCGGGACACCACACACCACGCAGAGAGCGGATGGCTGCCACATTCCCTGGCCGCCATCCGCTCTATGCGTGTAGAACGGACCTACCCGTTCGAAAGGAAGCCTTCATGGACGCCATCTCCGTCATCCGCACCAAGCGCGACCGCGGCGAGCTGAGCGACGATCAGATCGACTGGGTGATCGACGCCTACACCCGCGGCGAGGTCGCCCATGAGCAGATGTCGTCCCTGGCGATGGCCATCTTCCTCAACGGTATGAACCGCACGGAGATCGCCCGCTGGACGGCGGCGATGATCGCCTCCGGCGAGCGCATGGACTTCTCCTCCCTCACCCGCCCCACCGCCGACAAGCACTCCACCGGCGGCGTGGGCGACAAGATCACCCTCCCCCTCGCCCCCCTCGTCGCCGCCTGCGGCGCCGCCGTCCCGCAGCTCTCCGGCCGAGGCCTCGGCCACACCGGCGGCACCCTCGACAAGCTCGAAGCGATCCCCGGCTGGCGAGCCCAGCTCACCAACCCCGAAATGCTGAACGTCCTCCGCGACGTGGGCTCCGTCATCTGCGCGGCCGGCGACGGCCTGGCCCCCGCCGACAAGAAGCTCTACGCCCTCCGCGACGTCACCGGCACCGTCGAATCCATCCCCCTCATCGCCTCGTCCATCATGTCCAAGAAGATCGCCGAGGGCACCGGCTCGCTGGTCCTGGACGTCAAGGTCGGCTCCGGCGCGTTCATGAAGAACCTCGGCGACGCCCGCGAACTGGCCGCCACCATGGTCGAGTTGGGCAACGACCACGGCGTGCGCACCACGGCCCTGCTCACCGACATGGCCACCCCTCTCGGCCTGACCGCGGGCAACGCCCTCGAAGTCCGCGAATCCGTCGAGGTCCTGGCCGGCGGCGGCCCGCAGGACGTCATCGACCTGACCCTCGCGCTCGCCCGCGAAATGCTCGACGCGGCAGGGCTGAAGGATGCCGACCCCGCCAAGGCCCTCGCGGACGGCTCCGCCATGGACCACTGGCGCCGCATGATCCAGGCCCAGGGCGGCGACCCGGACGCCCCGCTCCCGGTAGCCCGCGAAAAGCACACCGTCGCGGCCCCCACCTCCGGCATCCTCACCTCCCTCGACGCCTACGCCGTCGGCCTCGCCGCCTGGCGCCTGGGCGCCGGCCGCGCCCGCAAGGGGGACCCCGTCCAGGCCGGCGCCGGCGTGGAACTGCACGCCAAGCCCGGCGACGAGATCCAGCAGGGACAGCCCCTCCTGACCCTCCACACCGACACCCCGGACAAGTTCGACTACGCCCTCAAGTCCCTTGAGTCCGCGTACGACATCGCCCCCACGGGCACGGACTTCACCCGGAACCCGATTGTGCTGGACCGCATCTCGTAAGGGTCCGCTGCGCTTCCGCTGCGCTTTGCCTGGGCCGGCTTGGTTGCTCGCCGTTTTCGGCTGTCCCGCCGTGGGGGTTTGTCGCCGTTGCGCCTGCGGCGGGCCGGTCCGCTGCGCTTTGCCTGAGCCGCGTTTTTGGCCGCCCCGCCACTGTGCTTGCGGCGGGGCGGTTGCCGCTGCGCGGGGCTGTCGGGTGCGGTTCCGGACCTCCGGACTCCGTCCTGCGGTCCGGCCCCTCCCGTTGAGTGTGGG